>JBGQJJ010000096.1:0-8117 GCA_041498955.1 Terriglobia bacterium | reverse complement strand
GATGATCGGATCTACACCGTGTACTTTGCCGCGTTTCCGATTGCGCGCTTTGACAGCCACCGGCGGACGATCCTGCCGTTGCCCGCGGTTTCCTGTCACGCGAGTGCAGGGGAAGGGGAAGTCTCCCCTTCCCCTGCACCCAATCCCCTCGAAGCAAAGGATCCAAAAGTGTCAGGAATGTCCCCGGTCTAAAATGTCAGACATGTCCCCGACCGGACATTCTTTCGTCCCTAACGGGACTGGCCAACACGGCAAGGCGGTTCTTCGTTTTGTGGGACATACTCCTAGGATTGAATTCTCGCGGCAAGCTCTCGCGCTCGATCGGCGCTGATCGAAAATTGCGCGTCCATCTCGGGGTAGGGCGCGCCCTGGCGCGGGCGATAGGTTTCCAGTCCGGATATCAACTGAGCCTCCGCAACGCGCAGTTGCACGGTAGGCGTGCCAAGTTCGGCTGCAATCGCGGCCGCCAGGCGCACGGGAATTTTGTAAAGCAACCCTTCGTCATCGAGCACCAGGAATTGGAAATCGCGCGCATCCTCGTACTGGCCGCCTCGCACAGTCGGCATTTCTCCCTGAAACTGATACTCGTAGCGGCCAGTCGCTGTCCGAAGCCGCGTCCAGCCGGGTTGTGCCACTTCCGCCATGCGTCTTTGATTCCTTTCCGGCAGTTTACCCTACCCCCGGCGAACCGAGACGAACCTGTTTTGGGTGCGCTCCATTCGGAGGCCGCCATGTTTTGATTTTCCAAGCCTGCTTGGTTATGCTCGCCTCGCTCAGGCTGGCGGGTTCGGCCGTTGGCCTGCAATTCCCATGGAAACTCGCGCCATCCCCGCCTCCTTGAAATCTGCGGCGCCCGTCAAAACGAATCGCCCGTCCTGGCGTTTCAAATTTCTCTGGATTGCGCTGCTGTTGATTCTCCTGCTGGGCGCGGGACTCTACGCTCTTCGCTACGAGTTGCGCAGCTATGTTTTTCTGATTCAGTTTCTCGATCCCCACGCTTCCGGTTTCCTCGTGCGGCTGGAAAGCCACGGCTTGGATGTAGGAGAGGTCACAGTTTCGACGACGCAAGGTCCTGTGCGAGCGCGGCTCTATGTGCCGCGCGGGGTTACCCATCCGCCGGGGATGGTTCTCGTTCACGGGATTCATCATCTGGGGATCGACGAGCCTCGTCTTATGAATTTTGCGCGCGCGGCCGCGAGCGACGGATTTTCGGTGCTGACACCGGAGATCGCGGCTCTGGCGGATTATCACGTCGATGGCGCATCGATCAGCACGATCGGGGAATCCACCGCGTGGTTGCAGCAACGGCTCGGCACCGGCCCGGTGACCATCGTCGGAGTGAGTTTCGCGGGCGGGCTTTCTCTTCTGGCCGCGGGCGATCCGCGCTACGCCCCGCACATCCGCGCGCTCGTATTGATGGGCGCCTACGACAACCTCGGGCGGGTTGCGCGATTTCTCGCCACCAGCCAGGCGGAATTGCCGGACGGCCGCACGGAGCCCTATGCCGCGCACGACTATGGCGCGGCAGTGTTTGTCTACTCCCATCTGGACCAATTTTTTCCGGCAACCGATCTGGCCGTGGCGCACGACGCCTTGCGCGACTGGCTCTGGGAGCGGCCCAGCGACGCGCAAGGGCTTTTCCCGCGCCTGAGTCCCCCCAGCCGCGAGACGATGGAGATTCTCCTCGCGCGCCAAATCGAACGGTTGCGCCCAAAACTTTTGGACGCGATTCAGGCGGACGATTCCCAATTGTCCGCGATTTCACCGGAGGGAAAGCTGCGAGCGCTTCGCGTGCCCGTCTTCCTTTTGCACGGCGCCACGGACGAAATCATTCCATCGACGGAGAGCCTCTGGCTGGAAAAGGAAATTCCGAAGGCGTACCTGCGAGCCGCGCTGATTACTTCCGCGTTTTCTCACGTGGATCCCGACAAACATGCCGTGTGGACCGATCAGTTGCGCCTAGTCGAGTTCCTGGCCGGCGTTTTGCGAACCGCGGATTAACGGCGCCAGGCGGGACAGTTGCGAGAATTCACATTGCACTTCAACGCGCCGGGCGCCGCGCATAGAGCGCCGCGGCAGCCTTGAGCATTTCTTCGCGGTCGGAAGCAAGCAAGTAGCCCTGGGCAATCAACTTATCCACCGACTCGGCATACAATTTGACGTAATTCGCCTGGCTGCCGTACCGCTTGGCGAGTTCTTCCGCCGGGAACTGTTGCCACCCGCCCAAATTTCCGCACGTGGCCTCGATCGACGCCGTCGTGACGGGCGCCAACGAGACGGGAACGGCCCGGCCGACCGGATGCTCGACGTCCGGAAAGCGGACGCCGCCCAGGGGTTGAGCGTTCTCATCGATCAGGGGGACGGAGAGGCGCGCACCTGGCAGCGGGTTGAAATTCGGCATTTGCGAAGATGCGGGATCCAGCACAAAAAGAGTCGTGGGAGGCAGCTTCGGGGCCTGGCGGGCGGAGGGAACGTCGAGCTCACGCTCCAGTTCCAGCGTCACTGCGCGCAGGTAGGCGTTGTGTGGAATGGGATTGAGGTCCACCAGCACGCCACCGTTGCAGCGGCTGGCGCGGGCGCTCCCGGAATTCTGGTCGATCGGCGCAGGGGCATGAGCGCTCGGCCAGTCGTAGCGGCGCATGCGCGGGTTTTTCGTGTCGACGTCGGTCAGGCTCGCACGAAGGCGATAAAAGTCGGTGTAATTCGCGATGTCGATGTAAAAGGGATCGCTCGCATGGCCGCCCAAAATCTCCGAAGCGCGAAGCGGCTTCCCATCCGGCACGACGTAAGGAAATTCCTTGGAACCTGCGGCAGCTGCCAGTTCGTTCAGGGCGAGCCAGTTGCCTGTCCCATCGACCGCGATCGCGCCTTGATAGACCACTCCGCCATCGCCGGGATCCGCATTGAAGCCCTCCGCCAGGAATGTGTCGATGAAAAAGCCGCTGAGGCTGATGCCGCCGAGGATGAGCGTATGGTACGTTCCGAAATCTGCCGGCGGTTTGGCGTCCAGCTGCGTGCGCCCGGCGAGCATGCGGCCAAAATCGCGGATGATGACTTCGCCTACGCCCTCGGCTTGCATCGGGACGCTCGCGGCGATCCCGGTTTGCCACTGCACCCGCGCGTATGATGTCCCATGCGCGAATAGAAAGCCGTTTCCTGGATTTCCTCCGTTGGCCGTAGCGGAAGGTGGGCCCGCCACCTCGACTTCGTGTAGCGCGTTGAAGAAAACCGGCCTGCCCCGATTTTCCGCTTCGACGACAATCACCGAATTCGTTCCGGGCTTCTCCGGGGCAATCAATTCAAACTCGGACTGGTAGGCGTAGTTGCCGCCGGCATCATGAGGCAAGTCGTCAAAGCCGCGTATGGTGTCTCTTGGCGCAACAACTCCAGAAACCGCTCCCCAGATCCTTCTGTACGCGACCCCGCCGAACGTTCCTGCCGGCTGCGAGCCGGTAATCGATACGCCCGTAATCCTCGATTGCTGGCGTGACTCGCTCATTTCGGCCGAGAAGCTTGATCGACCCGATTTGGCATGCGACATTGCAACGAAGCAGGGAGCACTGAAAAGAGCTACACACAGGATGCTTGCTAAACGAATTTGCTTCACGCGCGGGTTGGGCATCGATGGTCCCTCCGAATTTCGGAACATACGAAGTATCATGCCAATCGGAAGGCCAGTCTATACCAAGTTGAGCCCACTGGCGTCGAGATCGAGGCGGAGAGGGTTGCTGTTCCGGTTTGCGCACCCCGGGGCGTGTTCGATTTGCTCTCGCCCCGCAACCCCGCTACAATAGAAGTTCACACCGCACCTGCCCAATCCGTCCCGTTTATCGAGAAAGGCACCATGGCTTCTAGAACCGTCTGGCATTTTGCGTATGGCAGCAACATGAATCGCGCTCAGATGCTCTCCCGCGCTGGAAAGATTTTGGAAGAGCACAATGCGTCCCTGCCGAATTTCGAAGTTCGCTTCAACAAGAAAGTTCGCGGCGGCACGGCCGGGGCGAACATCCAGCCCTCGCCGGGAAATACCGTCCACGGCGTGCTCTACAAAATTGAAGAGGGCGCGATGCGTTCGCTGGACCGCTACGAAGGCGTCCCCGATCACTATCGCCGCATCGAAGTGCAGGTGACGCCCGAAGGCGGGCAACCGGTTCCGGCGCAGATCTACATTGCGTCGAAAGTGGAAAAAGGCTTGCGCCCATCGCCTTCTTACCTGCAATCGATGCTGGACGGCGCGGGTGAGCACAACCTGCCTGCTTCCTATATTGGAGAAATTAAGAGCGCAGCCGGCGCGGCTTAAAGTAGCACAGGCATCCGCCGCGGCGGACCTGTGCGGTTTTTGCCATCAAGAGTAAGCCAGCGCGTCAAGCGCGGCCTACGAAATCGCACAGCCAAGAGTGGCTGTGCTACTTGCGCCGAACAGGAGTGACCATGGCTACTTCATCGTTGCCGCGTGCCGCTTCCCGCGGGGGCAGTTTTCTCGTGGAGTCGTGCACCCCGGAAGATGTTTTCTCTCCCGCCGAACTCACGGACGATCAAAAACTCATCGGCCAGACGGCGGAAGAGTTCATTCGCAACGAAGTGGTTCCCGTCATTGCCGATCTCGAGCAGCACAAACCTGGCTTGCTGCCGCAACTTCTGAAGAAGGCCGGCGAAATCGGCTTGCTGGGCGGCGGCGTGCCCGACGAATACGGCGGCGCCGGTCTGGACAAAGTTTCGAGCGTGCAGCTCGCGGAGAAATTGTCCGCCTACGCTTCCTTCGGGGTGAGTCACGGCGGCCACTCGGGCATCGGCACGCTCCCCATTGTTTTCTTTGGCACCGAAGAGCAGAAGAAGAAATACCTGCCCGTGCTGGCGACGGGCGAAAAGCTTTCGGCCTACTGCCTCTCGGAGCCGCAAGCTGGATCGGACGCGCAAAATTCCCGCACGCGCGCCGTGCTTTCTCCCGATGGGCGCTCGTGGATTTTGAACGGGCAAAAAATGTGGATCACCAACGGCGGCTTTGCCGACGTGTATATCGTTTTCGCGAAGGTCGACGGCGAAAAATTTTCCTGCTTCATCGTCGAGCGCGGATTTCCGGGATTTTCGGCGGGCGCGGAAGAAAAGAAGATGGGCCTGAAAGGCAGCTCCACGACGGCCATCTTTTTCGAGAATTGCCAGGTGCCCAAGGAAAACCTGCTGCATGAAATCGGCCGCGGGCACATCGTGGCTTTCAACATTTTGAACGCCGGAAGGTTCAGCCTGGGCGCGTACTGCACAGGCGGCGCCAAGGGCACGCTGGAGATCGCGTCAAAGTATGCGAAAGAACGTGTCGCCTTCGGCAAGCCGATCGGAGATTTCGGCCTGATTCGCGCCAAACTGGCGGAGATGGCCATTCGGATCTTCGCGGTGGAGTCCATGATTTACCGATCCGCGGGCCTGATGGACCGCGCCATCGCGGCGGCGGGCGACGGCGCGGACAAGTCGCAGCAATCGATGAAAGTGTTCGAGGAATACGCGATCGAAAGCTCGATCAGCAAGGTCTACGGTTCGGAGCTGCTGGATTTTGTGGTCGATGAAGCCGTGCAGATTTTCGGCGGCTACGGATTTCACGAGGACTATCCGGTCGCGCGCTCCTACCGCGACTCGCGCGTGAACCGCATTTTCGAGGGCACCAACGAAATCAACCGCATGCTCATCATCCAGATGCTGATGAAGCGCGCAACCTCGGGCGCTCTGCCGCTGATGCAGGCCGGAGCGAAGCTGCGCGACGAAATCATGGCTGGACCGTCGTTCGAGGAGCCCTCGGGGGGCGAGTGGGCCGAGGAGGAGCGCATCCTGGCCGGAGTGAAGAAAGTGTTTCTGCTCGTCGCCGGCGCAGCGCTCGAAAAATATCGCGAACGTCTCGCGGACCAGCAGGAAGTCGTCGCCGCGCTTTCCGACATGGTCATGGAATGCTACGCCATCGAATCCTCGCTGCGTCGAGTGCAAAAGGCGGAAGCGGCGCGCGGCGCGGCATCGACCGCCATCATGGCGGACGCGGCGCGCGTGTTCCTGCACGATGCCACCGATCGCGTCGAAATCGGCGCGCGCAGGTCCCTGGCTGCGGTGCTCGAGGGAGATATGTTGCGCACGCAGCTGGCGGTGCTGCGCCGGTTCCTGAAGCGCGAGCCCGCCGACACGGTAGCCATGCGTCAGCGTGTCGCTGCGGCTGTTCAGGCGGGCGACCGCTACCCATTCGAGGGCCGTTAAGCCAGGCTGGAAGCGCGACCCCAGAAGGCAGCCTGTGGAAAACTCAAGGATGTGCTCCCACTTCCTGTAGAATTCCTCTGTAATTCTGTACTAGTAGTCCCAAACCGCGAGTTCTACGCCCAATCACGCCCGCGTACCATATGAAAGAGCGTGGCTTGCGATTTAAACTTATGTTGTCTCTTCTGGGCGGCGAATTGCATCTAAGTCGATAGCATGAAAAAGGGGGCCATTCTAGTGAAGGTCAGTAAGATATTCAGCGAGCGGAAAGCCCGAAAGTGGTTGTGGACTGCTCTTGTGGCTTTCGTCGCTTTGCAGATCTACTTCGTGCAGGAATTACTCGTCGCATTCATGCTGTTTACAGGCATTTTTATCGTTTGCGCGATCGTTGCCCTGTCGCTGTATCTGGTCGATCGAGCGAGCCGTTGGGGACTCGACATGGCGGGACATCAGGCCAAGCGTGCCCTGGTAGCGGCCGAGGAGATCAGTAAAAAGCAGCTCCGCCGTCCACGTTCAGAGCCTGCCCAGTAATCGCGCTGGCCTGGTCCGAGCAGAGAAACAGGGCGGCAGCGGCTATTTCGTTGGCGGTCTGTCCTCGTCCCTGAAGGATCGACTTCAGAAAACCACTGAGCTGCTCTTCTTTCGAGACTCCCAGGCGTTCTGCGAGGGTCTGGCCTAAATCCTTTGACATCTTTGTTTCCGTGACCGGGCCCGGACAGATCGCGTTCACGCGCACGCCTTTGCGGGCTGCTTCGGCGGCGGTGACTCGCGTCAGGCCCAGCATGCCTGCCTTTGCGGCGGCATAGGGCGATCCCCAGCCAAAGGCCGACTTCGCGGACAGGCTTGAAATATTCAGGATTACGCCTGAGCCGCGCGTGTACATTCCCGGCAGGACGAGCCGCGTCAAGAGGTAAGCGCCGCGCAAGTGCACGGCGATTACGCGATCCCACTCCGCGGGTGTGATTTCCTCGACCGGCTTCACGGGGCCATACTCTCCTGCATTGTTCACCAGGATATCGACCTTGCCGAATTGGGTTGTAGCTTCGTGGATCAGCCGCTCGCAATGCTTCTCGTCCGAGACGTCGGCGGCAACCGCTCCGGCGCGCCCGCCTGTATTGCGAACTTCCTGCGCCACCGATTCAATTTCCGATATTGTCCGCGCCGCGACCACCACCGCCGCGCCTTCAACGGCGAATCTTAAGGCCATGGCGCGGCCAATCCCGCGACCGCCACCTGTAATGACCGCAACTTTTTCAGCCAGCAACATTTACGCCTCCGCGATCCTGGTAGCACAGGCACTCTTGCCTGTGCGGGGTTTGTGATCACACCTAGACCACTAGCCTCTATCTACGGTTCCCAAACCCGCACAGCCAAGAGTGGCTGTGCTACACGAATAGGCTGCGGCAGGATAGCATTTGCAATACTCCCAGCAAAAGCAAGTATCCGTCAGTCCTGATCTCACACAACGCTCCTGGCGATTGGATCGGCGCCACCAAAGCAGCGCAATCCATTCGCGTTCGGGCGAGATCGAAGTTTAAGTTTCAACCGACGTGAAAAATGATTGTGGTGTCACGTATTGTGACTGAACTTACGGGAGTGGTACCATCCGCTCGTGCGACGCCATCCACAGCGGAGCAATTTAAGGCCGGGCGAATTACTTACGTCGTCTTGGACATGTCTTATTTTAATTATTCTGGCGGCCGCGTTCCTTGTATGCGTCGTCGAAATGGAAGCGAGCGCGCCCGCATTTGGGGCTTTGCCGCCCCCACTCAGCGATCATTACCTGATGCTGGTGAACACGGCCATGGCCAATCAAATGGATGCGCCGAAGCTCGCGCAGTTTGATCGCTCCCCCTACGACGGGTTGGCAGTCTCTTTCGTGAACGCGT
>JBGQJJ010000095.1:0-8228 GCA_041498955.1 Terriglobia bacterium | reverse complement strand
TTCTTCGGGGAAGTGCGCCACGTAGCGGCGGTCAGGATTCAAATCTCCCAGGGAATGGAGCCCTGGAACAAAATCCGTGGAACTGCCCAGGCGGTCCAGCGCAACTTTTCCCATGCGGGACATGATGCGCATGCTCGCGACCACGTAGGCGCTGTCGGTGACCTCGACTCCGACGCGGCTCTGAGGCGAAGCTATGGGACCCAGGATGTACGGCACAACGTACATCGTGCGGCCTTTCATCGCGCCATCGAACAATGCGCCTATGGTCTGCTTCGCTTCGGCCGGGGCCATCCAGTTGTTGGTCGGTCCAGCGTCGCCTTGGTTGCGCGAGCAGATAAACGTTATTTTTTCCGTGCGCGCCACATCGCTCGGATCGCTGCGGTGGAGAAAACAGTTCGGGTACGACTTGTCATTCAGAGGAAACGTCTGGCCCTCGCGAACCAATTGGTCTTCGATGCGGGCGGCTTCTTCTTTTGACCCATCGCACCACTGAATTTGCGCGGGGCGCGTCATGCGCGCAACCGATTCCACCCATTGTTCCAGGGGCGTAGACACGGAGCCTCCTCTAAATTTTTTCGGCATGCCAGCGGAGGACACTACAGCTGGGATAGCACTGCGCAATGGATCAAGCAGCAAATACACACCGAAGCATAAAGTTTAAGACACGGAAGAGATGAAGGCAAGGTACCGACAAAAATGAATGTGACAGGAACGCAACATCCTGAGAGTGTGCGCACTCGGAATTGGAACCGATAAAGTAACCAAGAATTGTGGCCGATAGTAGGGAAAAGAGCGTCGAGCTTCATTGCCTGCTTACCAGGGCAAGGACAGGAATACGTGCAAAAGAGCACAGAATCCAGCCTTCGTTGCCACTATCGTAGTCCCTCAGACTGCGCGATAGGGACGACACGGAGCACTTCTGAGGGCCGAATGAATCTCCACATTCCCTTGGAATCCGTCCCGTGGCCCGAGTGGCGTTCGCCGGCCGTCGTGACGTACGTCACAAACGCCTGTGCGGTTCATCACAGATGAAATGCCGGTACCTGTGCCAAAAATGTCCTTGGACGCTCTTTGGTTCGCAATTCTCAGTACTCTGCGAGGAAAAATGATTGAAAGAATCACGAGGAAGCACCGAGTTGGCGCCATCGCACTCCTCCCGTTGTTTCTGTTCGCCTTCCCTCATTTCGCGGCGGCGCAGTCCGACGGCCAGAAACTATTCGACACGACCTGCGCCAAGTGCCACGGCCCCGATGGAACCGGCAATACGGTCGTCGGGAAAGCGGTCGGGGCGAAGGATTTGGGTGCTCCCGAAGCCAAGAAGCTGACCAACGCCGAAATCTTCACGCAGATCGATCAGGGCAAGGGCAATATGCCTCCTTTTGGTGGAACCCTGAATAAGGCGCAGATTGACAGTTTGGTTCCGATCGTCCGCGAGTTCGGCAAGAAAAAAGCGGCCGCCAAGAAACCAAGTTGAGGTTTCTGTTCCGGCGGCCTTTGAACTAGCCGCCATTATCCCGAAATGACGGACACGTGCGGGTGGATCGGCAGGATGCCCACACGTCCCCGGCATACGCTCACCGAATCACAGTGGCGGGCGTGTGTCAATTCTTGAAACTTAGAACGATGAAGGGAAAGGGGAGAAACAAGCATGAACGATCAAAAGATGTGCTTTCGTGGAACGATTATTATTGGTGGCTTCTTCGCACTCGTTATCAGTCTATTCCTGCAAGTGCCGACGGCTTCCGCGGTCCCAAGCTACGCGCGGCAGACTGGGTATCCTTGCAAATCCTGTCATATGATGCCGCCCGAGCTCACGGCTCTTGGCCGCGCATTCAAACTGAACGGCTATACCATGGCGGGGAAACCGACCGTCACGTCAAAAGGAACGAAGCGAGACAGCGGCCTGGAGATCCTGGAATCTTTCCCTCTTTCGGTGATCTTTGATACTTCCTTCACCGCCACCAAATCTCCCCAACCGGGCACCCAGAATGGCAACTTCCAGTTTCCGCAGGACGCCTCGCTCTTTCTTGCCGGGGCCTGGGCGCCGCATGTCGGCAGCTTCGTGCAGGTGACCTATGACAGCCAGGACGACCACTTTACCTGGGACAACACGGACGTCCGGTATGCCAACGCCACGAAGCTTTTCCAAAAAGATCTCGCCTATGGAATCACACTCAATAACAATCCGACCGTGGAAGATCTCTGGAACAGTACTCCGGCCTGGGGCTTTCCACCGATCAGCAGCAGCTCGGCGCCCGGTCCTTCCGCCGGAGCTCTCCTCAATGGAGGACTAGCTCAAGACGTTGCAGGGCTTGGCGCATACGCCATGTGGAACAACCACCTCTATTTCGCGGGAACCCTCTATCGTTCCGAGCACATTGGGTCTCCGCAGCCGAATGCCGGAGTGGACGCCAGCGGCAGCCCGCTGTCGTTTAACATCCGCGGAGTCGCTCCCTATTGGCGCTTGGCCTGGCAGCAAACGTCGACGAACAACAATCTGGAGGTTGGCACCTACGGGATGCACGTGAAGTCATCCCCCGGCGCGATCACCGGCCTGGAGGATAGCTATACCGACTGGGCCGTTGATTTCCAGTACGATCGGACCATTCCTCGATTCGGCGGCGACGTTTTTTCGCTCCGCGGCACTTATATCCGCGAAAATTCCGCGCTTGTTGCGACAGGCTTCAACTTGGGAGATCCGCTCATTCGACATCACCTCAATACCGTCCAGGCGAACGCCGAGTATCACTTCGGCAATAAATTGTCAGGGACGATCGGGTTCTTCAATATCGACGGAACTCCCGATCCTGTGCTCTTTCCTGCGGGCGCCGTATCCGGCAGCGCCAACGGCGATCCACGGAGCAATGGGTACATCGCGAACATCTCCTGGTGGCCCGTTCAAAACATCGGCCTCACGTTTCAGTACACGGGTTATGCGCGCTTCAATGGCGCCGGCACAAACTACGATGGAGCGGGACGCAATGCCGGTTCAAACAACACTGTCTATTTACTCGCGCGATTTGTTTTCTAGAATCCCCGGAAAACAATTGGCGGCTCCTCGATTTTGATTCGATGGCTCAATCGGCCGGCCGGGCTCGGTGCGCAACTCACCGAACCCGGCCGCTTCAACTCTTCTGACGAAGAATCATAGGGAGATGTCGCCCGGGAACGCCAATCTCCCGATTGGCGGCTTGCGCGACGCCATTCAGGAGAATGGCGTTCCCGGGAAGTCCCGGAGGCAAGGCACGTCGGGAAATTCTCTCAACCCTGGCCTGAATTTACCTCGGATGATTCCTTACCGAATTTCGCTGCAATCGCGGCGCGGATATTCGGCAGCGCCGCGCGTGCAGCCGCTTCGCCCGCGGCCATCAGTTCCGTCGTTTTCTCAAAATCATCCCAAAGAAAATCCTTCACAATCGGCTCAATGATGACGTCGGCTCTGGCCCTCCATTCCAGGTCCGCGTGCCGTTGCAATATGGCAAAGGAAAGGCCAATTACATCCACGATGCTGGAGGGAACGCGGTTGTTGGCGGCTTCGAGGAACACGGCAATGACTAAGTCAGCCCCAATGCTCCGCGCCGCGTCCACCGGGACAGGCGCGGCGAGGAATCCGTCCACGAGCATGCGTCCCTCGATCTCGACCGGAACAAACATGCCGGGATAGGCGCACGACGCGCGCAGCGCCGGGCCGAGCTGCCCATGCGAGAAATAGACAGCTTCCCCGGAACCGAGGTCGGTCGCCGCGATGGCCAGGGGAATCTTCAAATCTTCAAACGTCGTGACGCCCAGAAATTTTCGCGGGTAATGTTCCAGCTTTTGGTTCGAGGCCAGACCCAACCAGGAAAGTTTCCAATTGCCGAAGTCCTTAAATCGGGTGGCCCGGGCCTGCCGTTCGATTTCCCGGATGGTGTGGCCGCTGGCATAGGAGATGGCCAGCAGCGCTCCCGCGCTGGTTCCGGTCAGAATATCAACCGGGATATTTTCCTCCTGCAGTACGCGCAGGACGCCCAGGTGGGCGATGCCCCGCGCGAATCCTCCGCCTAATGCGACTCCAATGCGGGGCCGCTCCTGCGGGGGCCCAGGCTGCTCGGCATACGCGAATTCACGAACGCGCCCCACCGCGCTCTGAAGCCAGGTCAGCACCTTCTTTGTATTACTTTCGGCCATTATAGGAATAAGACAAGGTTAACTCTAAAACGGATGCCCGGCGTTTCTCGTTGACCGCGGATTGTCGCTTCTGTAACCTGCATGGGCGTCTGAAGCTTTTCGATTCGATAGTAGGACAGCCACTCTTGGCTGTCCGCTTTCGCCCCGCCGGGATTGTGCGGGACAGCCAAGAGTGGCTGTCCTACTTAACCCGGATCGCAAGCGAATTGACGGACTACTTTAGCGAGCCTAACGTAACAGACATGGCTAAAAGAGCGATCGAAAAAGTCGTGATCTTGGGCGCGGGCACCATGGGCGCGCGAATTGCCGCGCACATCGCCAATGCCGGCGTCTGGTGCGCGTTGCTGGACATTGCGCCCGCGGAGCTATCTCCCGAAGAGCAGAAGCGAGGGCTGGCCCTGGAAAATCCCGATGTCCGCAACCGCATCGTTCGCGCGGGCCTTGCCGCCGCCGTCAAGGCCAGGCCTGCCGCATTTTTCACGAAGGGCCTCGAGAATCGCATCGTCACCGGCAATTTCGAGGAGGACCTGAAACTTTGCGCCGAGGCGGACTGGATCGTCGAGGTCGTCGCCGAAAATCTCGAAATCAAGCGCGCACTCCTCTCGCGCGTCGCCCAGATTCGCAAGCCCGGCACGATTGTCACCACGAATACTTCCGGCCTGCCCGTGCGCCGCATCGCGGAAGGAATGCCCGAGGAATGGCAGCAGCACTGGGCGGGCACGCATTTCTTTAATCCGCCGCGTTATTTGAAGCTCGTCGAAATCATTCCAGGGACGGCGACGCGGCCCGACGTGATCGAAACGCTCGCGGAATTCTGCGACCACAAACTTGGTAAGGGCGTCGTCGTCGCCAAGGACACTCCGAATTTCATCGGCAACCGCATCGGAACGTTTTCCATGCTGAATGCGATCCGGCTGATGAATGAACTCGGCATGACGTTTGAGGAAGTGGACGCCTGCACCGGCCCGGCGCTCGGCTGGCCCAGGTCGGCGACGTTTCGACTGGCGGACATCGTCGGCATCGACGTCCTCCTGCACGTGATCCGCAACATCCACGAGAATATTCCGAATGACGAATCGCGCGAACTCTACCGCGTGCCCGCGCTTCTCGAAGAAATGGCGCGACGCGGCTGGATCGGCGACAAAACGGGCAGCGGCTTTTACAAGCGCGTGAAAAAATCCGGCGGCGAATCCGAAATCCTCACGCTCGATCCCGTAAAGATGGAATATCGCCCGCAGCAAAAAGCGCGATTCGCTTCCATCGAGGCGGGAAAAGCCATCGAGAACACGCGCGAGCGGCTGCGCATGCTGGCCGGCCCGGCGCTCGAAGGAAAGGAAGGCGACAAGGCGCAGAAATTCATCTGGGGGGTGATCTCCGGGATGTGCCTCTACGCTGCGCGCCGCGTGCCCGAAATTGCGGACTCGATTGTGGACGTGGACCGCGCGATGCGCTGGGGATTTGTCTGGGAGCTGGGGCCGTTCGAGGCGTGGGACGCCATCGGCGTCGAGCCCATGGCGAAGCAGCTGGAAAAAGAGGGCCACGCGCTGCCCCCGCTCGTCACGGAACTTCTTTCTTCGGGGAAGAAATCGTTCTACCAGTCGTCGCAGGGTGAGACATCGTATTTCGATCTTGCCGGAAAAGCCTACAAACCCGCGGCGCGATCCGAAGGGATCATCGTTCTGAAATCGCTCAAGGAGCGCGCCAGGGAAATCGAGAAAAATTCCGGTGCGAGCCTGATCGATCTGGGCGACGGCGTGATCTGCTGCGAATTCCACTCCAAGATGAACGCCATCGGCGGCGACTTGCTGGCCATGATTCACAAAGGCCTCGCGCGCCTGCGCGCCGATTTCGACGCCATGGTGATCGCCAATCAAGGCGAGAATTTTTCCGCCGGCGCGAACCTGATGCTCATCCTGATGACCGCACAGGAGCAGGAGTGGGACGACCTGCACCTCGCCGTCCGGCAATTCCAGAACACCACGCTGGCCATCAAGCATTCGCCGAAGCCGGTGGTCGTCGCGCCGCAGGGCCTTGCGCTCGGCGGCGGCTGTGAAGTCGTCCTGCACGGCACGCGCATCCACGCCGCGGCCGAAGCCTACATCGGCCTCGTGGAAACGGGCGTCGGCCTGATCCCGGCCGGCGGCGGCACGAAGGAAATGATCCTCCGCGCGAACGAGCGCGCCGAAGGCGAAGAGGACCTCGACCTGTTCCACGCATTAAAACCCGTGTTTGAAAATATCGCCATGGCGAAAGTTTCGACGAGCGGGGAAGAAGCGCGCGAGCTTGGCTACCTGCGCCGCGCCGACCTCGTGGCGATGAATCTCGACCGCCTGGTGGCCGACGCCAAGCAAACCGCGCTGGGCCTGGTCCGCGGCGAATGGCGGCAAACGGCGCCCGCGCCGGGGGAACCGTCGATCCGCGTCCTCGGCGCAGAGTTCAGCGCCGCCGCGAAGCTTGCCGTGCACATGATGTTGCGCGGCGAATATATATCGGAATACGATGCATTGGTCGCACGTAAACTCGGCCACATCCTCGCCGGCGGCGCGCTCACGTCGTCGCAGCTCGTCAGCGAGCAGTACCTCCTCGACCTGGAGAGGGAAGCGTTCGTGTCCCTCTGCGGCGAACGCAAAACCCAGGAGCGCATCGCCCACACCCTAAAGACCGGCAAGCCGCTACGCAATTAACAAAATTCATGTCGAATGGATTCGAGAGAGTTTAGACTTGGTCCAAGAGTTCCAGGTAACGTTCGCGTGAAATCCGTGCAGTGCGCAGGACATTTTTGATGATGAACACGGGCAGCTGGTCGTAACGTGGAACAACGGCGGGCCGTTCAATACCGGGTTTCGTGAACACCATGTGGTCTCCACGTTCGCGTGAGAGCACAAATCCTTCCATTTCCAAAACGCGCACAAGTTTGCGATAGTGGACTGGATTGATGCGCGGCATGCAAAACTTCTTAGGAAGCGAGCGGAACCGCCAGTCGGAACTTAGCGCGGGCGATGATCCGGCGTGGGCGGTAGCTCTGGCCGCGCCTCTCGAAACCCGATTCGGCCAGAATTGCTTCCAGCGTCCCTCGTCGCGAACACTCTTCCAGGAACAAGCTCACCGCCTCACGCAAGCGGGACCGAGCTTCGGCGACGGACTCGCCGCAACTCGACACATCGAGTTCCGGAGTGTAGCTCACGAAGGTCGGCCCCTCTTTCCAAACGTGGGCGGTAAAGGCAATCTCTGGGAGCCGCGTCCTGTTCTTGGACAATATTCGCACCATACGAATTCAATTATAGTCTGGTCCACCTGCTACACCAAAGTGTAATCGCTCTCGGTAGTCATTCGGTTTGGCTCTCGAAATCACGAACAGCTGCCTGCCCCAAAAGCGGGCGGCTTCTAGAAAATCAACTGCCACCAGCGGCGAGCCTATTCGTCGTGGTTGATGGCATCATATACTTGGCGGGGACGAATCACTTGAGACCGATCATCCGCATTATCGCGAGGGCTTTGTTTCGTGCAGGCGGATTGGGATTGCTGACGCTGGGCGCGTTTGATTCGTCGCCAATTGTCGTGCCGTTCGGCAACGACCTGCTTGTGCTGGCGTTGAGCGCACGCTATCACGATCGCATGCTTTACTATGCGGTGATGGCCACGCTGGGATCGCTGATCGGGTGCTTTGCGACGGTCTGGGTCAGCCGAAAGGGCGGTACCCAGCTGAAGAAGGTCGCGTCGGGTGAGCGCCTGGGCAAGATTCAAAAGCAGGTCCAGAAGCGGGCCGGGTGGTCTCTTGTGGTGGCGTCGCTCCTGCCGCCACCGTTCCCTTTTACTGCGATTGTGGCGACTGCGGCGGCGTTCAAGTATCCTCGCAACAAACTCTTCGGTTTTGTCGGCGCGGGGAGATTCGCGCGCTTCGTGATCGAGGGCGCGCTTGCGATTCACTATGGGCGATGGATCATCCGGCAGGCGAGATCGCCAATTCTCGAAGACGTGATGATCGCGCTCATCGTGATTTCGATCGGTGCGAGCGTGATTTCCATTTACCAGTGGAGTAAAAAAAGCAAGCACATGTCCCA
>JBGQJJ010000094.1:0-8228 GCA_041498955.1 Terriglobia bacterium | reverse complement strand
TGAATCTCTTCCGCGCGAGTCACGCTGAGCGGCTGCGTGCCGCGGATCTCCTCCAGCAGGATTGCCGTTGTGAGCTGTTGTTTCCGATCGAACGCCGTGTACAAGCCCGCGACGATTGCCTGCTCGATCTCGGCTCCAGAAAACCCTCCACTTGCCGCCGCCAGCGCCGCCACATCGAACTCCGCCGCGTCCCTGCCGCGTTTCTTCAGGTGCAAGGAAAAGAGCGCCGCGCGCACTTCGGTACTGGGCAGGTCGACGAAAAAAATTTCGTCGAACCGTCCTTTGCGCGTCATCTCCGGCGGCAAGATCGTAATGTTGTTGGAAGTCGCCGCCAGGAATACATCGCCCTCTCGATCCTGCATCCACGTCAGAAAAGTCGCCAAAAGCCGTTGCGACAAACCGCCATCGGCGTCGCCGCTGGCGCTCGCCGAAGCAAACGCCTTCTCAATTTCATCGATCCATAGGACGATTGGCGCGAGCTTTTCCGCCAGCTCGAGCGCCTTGTGCAGGCGCTTCTCGCTCTCTCCAACATACTTGTCGTAAAGCGCGCCCACGTCCAGGCGCGCCAGCTCGACGCCCCATTCCCCGGCCACAGCGCGTGCCGCAAGGCTTTTTCCGCAGCCCTGGACTCCGCTGATCAGAACGCCTTTCGGCGGCGCAAGCCCGAATCGCCGCCCTTCCGGCGTCAATGCGCTTCGTCTTTTCGCGACCCATTCCCGCAGATGCTTCAAACCCGCCACATCCGTGAACGATGTATCGCGGCGCACGGATTCGAGGGGTCCCTCCAGATGCAGGGCATCACGCTTGGCATTCAGCACGTCATCGAGCAGTCCGCTGTCCGCGTTGCCGCGCTTCAGCACGCACTTGCGGAGAGTTCGTAGGGCTTCTTCTTCCGGCAAACCCACAAGGTTCCGCGCCAGTTGCGCAAAGGAAGCGGCATCGAGCGCGACATGAATCCCCTCTTCCCGATTCGCGTCCGCCAAAACCTTCCGCACAACGGGGAGCAAATCGTCCACGTCCGGCAATCCAAATTGAAACGGCGCCGACTCGCTTTCCAGTTCAGGTGCCAGCTTCATCGAAGCCGCTGTCATCACCAGGGAGCGCCGGGCCACGCGAAACTTAACAGCCAAATCGCGCACGCGGCGGCTGATCCGGTCGTTATCGCAATAGCGCGCAAAATCCTTGAGCAGAAAAATCGCGTCGCCCCCGATCAGCGCGATGTTGGCCAGCGCCTGTTCCGGCTGGTCGGTGCCATAGATGGGCGCCCCATTGAATCTCGCAAGGCCCGTGATCGCGCTCCAAGTGTAAAGTGGCACGTCGAGCTCCGTCGCGATCATCAGCAACAGGTCTTGGAGCCGGTCCTCTTCCGTGGTTTCGACGGTGATGATGGGATTTCGCGAATTGATCAGCAGCCGCAATTCATCGTGCTTGCGATTCGGCCGCTGGGCCGAGGTCGGCAACGAATTGGCGGCCGATCCGGTCGATAGTTTCTGGTTCGACGCCAGCGTTTTTCGCGTGAGGTCGTTTGGCAAGGCGGCGAGCCTCGGCTAGCACCAATAGATCAAGCAAAGACACGGAAAGGCCGATGGACGGCCCCAGGTGAGATTACCAAAATTGGCAACAAAAAAGGGAGCTGTTGTGAACACTGCAACGAGTGTGACATCCCGGAAAATATTTAGCCGCGCGTGGAAGTAGGACAGGCTTCAGCCTGTCTGCCGTTCCGAGCCAACGGAAATCAAAACCAGACAGGCTGAAGCCTGTCCTACTTGAATCGCGGTATTTATTTCGCCAGTTCGCGATTGATCAGTCCATACGGCGTTTCGCCTTTGAGGCAGGCGAGGACCTGCTCGATGGCGCGGAGTTGAAGGGTCGCGCGGGCTTGCTCGCTGAGCCATGCCGTGTGGGCCGTAACAATCATTTTGGGATGGCGCACGAGCGCGCTGCGCACGGGTGTCACGGCGGTTTCGGAT
The DNA here is from genome assembly GCA_041498955.1 of Terriglobia bacterium. Lineage (GTDB taxonomy): Bacteria > Acidobacteriota > Terriglobia > Acidiferrales > UBA7541 > Palsa-360. The sequence goes on along the minus strand of JBGQJJ010000094.1, from coordinate 6,258 downwards.
TCGAGCACGTCGAGAGCGGCACCGGAAATTTTTCCCGCATCGAGCGCGGCGAGAAGCGCGGTTTCATCGATCAGGCCGCCGCGCGCGGTGTTGATGATCGACGCGGTTTTTTTCATCTTGGCGAAGGCCGCTTCGCCGAGGAGATGATGCGTGGCGTCGTTGAGCGGCGCGTGCAGCGAAATAAAATCCGCGCGCGCGAGCAAGGCGTCGAGCGTGACGAGTTCCGCGCCCATTTCGCGCGCGCGCAGCTCGCTCAAATATGGATCGTGAATGATCACGTTCATTCCAAGCTGCGCCACTTTTCCGGCGAGGAGCGAGCCGATCCTTCCGCAGCCGATCAGGCCGCAAGTCTGGCCTCGTAATCGCTGCAACGGCGGCATTTTCGCGACGGCCCAGGTATCTTCCCGGGCCAGCGAAATCGCGGCAATCATTTGGCGGCTGAGCATGAGCAGAAGCGCGAGCGCATGGTCGGAAACTTCGTCGAGGCAGTAGTCCGGAACGTTGGCCACCAGGATGCCGCGTTCGGTCGCCGCCGCGACGTCGATCGTGTCCACGCCAATTCCATAGCGCACGATGATGCGGCAACGCTGCATGGCGGAAATCGCGCGCCTGGTGATCGGCGCGCGCGCGTTTAGCACTCCATCGGCGTTCCGGCACAACTCCGCGACTTGGTCTTCGTTCACCGCTTGTCCCGTGACCAGCGTGCCGCCCGCGGCTTCTACCGCGCGCCGCTCCTGCTCGACGTCCGGAAAACGGTAATCCGTGATAACGATCTTCAAGTTCTCCTCCACTCCATATTTCAGCGCGCCCTTGTTGGGTCAATTTGGCTGCGATCTGATTTTAGTAGGACAGCCACTCTTGGCTGTCCCTGACAGTCCTAGCAGCGCGCAAGAGGACAGCCAAGAGTGGCTGTCCTACCAAAATCCATTGCACGTGAACTCACAAATTTGACACGCTCCTTCGTATAATGCTAATGGAAGTGTGCTTTTATTTTTGAGGAGGAACACGCTGTGTCCGATATTGGAATGATTCCAGTCGATTGGGAAGTGCGATTTGAACCGCAGCGGATGCTGCGGGAACGTTTGCAACGGGCCAAGGACGCGCTCAACAATTCCGATCTTGATGCCCTGTTTGTTTTCCGCACGGAGGATGCCCGCTACCTGACGGGTTATCGCCATCATCTTGGGCCGGCTTTCATCATGGGGAACGCCGTCACGGTGCTCTCGCGAAAACACGACCCGATCCTGTGGACGATGGACTTCGAGCACTGCAAGCTGCGCATGCCGTGGCTCAGCAAGGATCAGATACGCCCGCGCGCGAATTTCCGCGAAAAAATCGGGATGAAACGCTGGGCCGAGCAAGTCGAAGGCCTGGTCGGTTCTCTCTCCGGCAAGCGAGTCGGCGTCGACATCTGGGACCTGAACATGGAGGCGGCAATCCGCGAAGTGTTTCCCAAGACCACATTCGCCGACGGATATCAAAGCGTGCTCATGCGCGCCAAGGAAATCAAGACGCAGGACGAGATCATCTGCCTCAAGATCGCCAACGCAATCACCGAGGCGGCGCTTCATCGCGGCTTGCAGGCATTGCGTCCCGGAATCAAGGAATGCGAAATTCTGGCGATCATCTGGGAGACCATGACGGCGATGGGCAGCGAATGGACGCAATGTTCCAACATCATCTGCTCCGGCCCTTACACCGCTCCTTATCGCCGCTTCACATCCGACCGGATTATTCGCAACGGCGACCTCGTCATCCTGGATGTCGGCGCCGGATACAACGGCTACTGGGGCGATCTGACGCGCACCTGGGTTTGCGGCAACGTGAAGCCGACGCCCGAGATGCGCGACCTGCACCAGAAGTGCTACAACGCGCTGTTCAATGCGGGAAGCAAAGTGCGCCCCGGCGCCACCAACGCCGAAGTTTTCGCGGCGGCCGATCCTTACGTGCTCGACAGCCTGGGCCACGGCTCGGGCGTGAATCCTTGGGAGGCTCCCTACTTCAGCCCCGCGTCGAAAGATGCGCCCGTGGTGCTGAAGGAAGGGATGGCGTTCAATCTCGAGCCCTACGCGGGGAAGCCCGGCATTGGCGGCATTCGTCTCGAGAACGACCACATCGTCACCGCCGATGGCGTCGACATCTACACGACGTATCCGTTCGACGAACGCCTTGTAAATGATCTGCATCCTTTGGACACGACGACAGGACGCACGAGATAAGTTTTGGTAGCACAGCCACTCCTGGCTGTGTGGTTTTTGCCATCGCAATTAACTCGGGCAGCCTGATTTGTGACAAACAAAACCGCACAGCCAGGAGTGGCTGTGCTACTTAGGCCCTTTGAATTCGACGCCTGAAAATGAGATGAGTTCCCGCAAGCCAATGGACGACGAGCTGCCTTCCTTTCGTCTCGATGGCCGCCTGGCCGTCATCACGGGCGCTAGCGATGGCATCGGGCGAGCGTTCGCTCTCGCCTGCTCGCGCTCTGGGGCCGAAGTTGTTTTGGTGAGCCGAACGCACGAAAAACTTCTGGAAGTGAAGCGCTCGGTCGAAGGCGCCGGGGGCCGGGCGCACGTCATCCGCGCCGACGTAAGCAAAGTCGAAGAAATCCGGTCGATGGAGAGTGAGATTTCCGCGCTCATCAAGGGCAGGGATCTCGGTTTGGTGCTTGTCAATTGCGCGGGCTTCGGATTCACCAAACCCGCACTCGATATCACCGAAGAAGACTGGGACCGGATTCTGGACGTCCATGCCAAGGGCACATTCTTCTGCTCCCAATTTTTGGGCAAACTGATGATCGAGCGCGGCTACGGCAAAATCATCAATCTAAGTTCGACCTGGTCGGTAAGCACGGACATGGGCAAGAGTGTCTACGGCGCCGCCAAAGCCGGCGTGTCGTATCTCACGGCCGCCCTATCGACGGAATGGGCGCCGCTGGGAGTCCGCGTAAACGCGATTGCGCCCACTTCGACGCTCACGGAAAGCACTAGCCGCTCGTTCCGTGAAAACGAAGCGCGCGCGCAAAAATTGTTGAGCAAAATCAAATTGGGACGATTTGCGGAGCCTTCCGACCTGGTCGGCGCTGCCGTATTCCTGGCAAGTCCGGCCTCGGACTTCATCACCGGACACACGCTGTTTGTCGACGGCGGCTGGCACGCCGCCGGCTAAACCCCGGGAACGCCAATCTCCCGATTGGCGTGAAACAAGCCGCCAATCGGGAGGTTGGCGTTCCCGGAAACCATCAAGGCGCAACATCAAAAACGAGAATTTGCGCCGGCTGAGCGTCCTTTGCCGGAACACCGACGTAATACTTGTTCAGCTCTGGCACGAGGCGGGCAGTTTTCGCTCCCGGTTTGGTTGGGACCGTTGCAATGACCTGGTAATTGTCCGCTCCCCGCTGCTCGACCACGGAAACCGCGCCGTCTCCGCCTCCGCCAGGGACATAAAGGCGATGGTGTGCGGCATCGTAAGCCAGATCGTCAACATAGTCGGCCACGTCCAAACTTGTGACTTCCTTCCCGTTGTCCGCATTCACGACGACGAGCTTGGAGGGTTTTCTTGTGGCTAGAAACAACCGGTGCGTGGCTTCATCGTACTGCAAGGGAACATTGTCCTTGCCCGCGGTGATCGGCCAGGTCTGAACGACCGCCCGTTTTTCGCGGTCCACCACACCGATCGAGTTAATGCCCGTCATGTTGACGAAGAGACGCGGCCCGGATTTTTCAATCGCCATGGATTCCAGCCGGTTGGTCTCCAGCTTCATGTCCGCCAGCTTTTTCCCGGTCGTGGTATCCACGATGCTGATGAGACAGGTTGGCGTTTTCGCTTCGCGTCCACCGTTGACGACGTAGAGATACTTGGAGGCGGAATCGTACGCGATCGGATCGGCGTCGATCGTCAACTCGATGTGGCCGATCAGCTTGTAAGAATCGTAGTCGAGGACTTTGATTTCCGACGCCTCTCCGTCCACGACGTAGATTTTTTTCATGTCCGGAAACGGCAGCACGTTGTGAGGTTCCTTGAATTCGGTCAACGATCGAAGATGTTTGTTCGTCTTCAGGTCGATGACTTCGACCGCCGGCTCTTCCTCCGAAGTGACAAACAGCCGGTTGCCCTTGAGGTCCACGCCGAAATGGTCCCAGTGCCGCGCGCCTGGCACGGTAATCGTCTGCACCAGCTTGAGAGGCGCCTTCTCCTGAGTCAAAGACGGCGCAGCGCAGGCCAGTCCCAACGCAAATAAGATTAGAAGTTTCTTCATTCGAACCCCCAAATTGACTGACGATGTCTCCGACCACGGAGGTCGGGACTTCACCCCCGACAATAGGTATCGGATTGGTGGTGACCGTCCGCCGAGGCGGACTGCCACGCGCCCGATTCTAAATCGCCAACCTGAATGTTTCCTTTAAACTATTTCGGAAAGGTGAAATTCTCAAACCGAATCTTTTGCCGCTGAATCCCGGGATCAAACGCAATGGGAGTGGCCGAGCAGATGCCCGGCTATTGGCCCAGGCGCAGCCCTCAAGAAGGCGCACTCCGTCAAACCCGGACAGAGCCAGGCGCTACTCCAGATTGTTAGCGGCCGTTCACTTCACTAACTTGAACTTATCCACGCGCCGCCCGATATCCGTTTCGGCGATGTAGATGTTGCCCTTGGAGTCCACATCCAGCGTGTGGCAATGCGTGAATTCGCCGAGTTGATGGCCGGGGCGGCCGAACTTGGTGATTTCGTTCCCCTCATGATCGAGAATATGGACGAGCTCGTTGCGGCCATCCGCGACGATCATGTATTTCTGCGCGGGGTCGCGGGAAAAGCGCAGCCACCAGGCGGTGCCCCACGAGTCTGGCGTTTCTTCGTGACCCGACTTGATCCAGATGTTCTTCTTGAAATTTCCCATCTTGTCGAACACCTGAATCCGGTTGCCCTGGCGGTCGCACACGTACACCAGGCCGTTGTTGTCCATCACCACGCAGTGCACCACGCCCATGAACTTGCCGCCGGCTCCGGCCGCGGATTCGTCCTTCGAGGCCTGCTCGCCCCACTGGCGCAGGAATTTCCCATCCTTGTCAAACACGGCGATGCGATGGTCGCCGTATCCATCGGCAATGTAAATATCGCCGTTGGTGGAATCGACCGCAATATCCGCCGGTTTATTCAGCAGGGTCTTGCTCCGGTTCATGGCGATGCCGGTGATCAGGCCGGTGGAGCTGTCGAAAAGACTCTTCGTGCCGATCTGGAGCAACATTTTGCTGCCGTCGTGCGAATATTTCTGCACGACCGCGTCATCGTTGCCGGCAACATAGATGTTGTTATCTTTATCCAGGATGCAGCCGTGGATGGAGCTGGGCGCGGTCTTGAAATCCCCGAACGTATTGACCAGATTGCCGTCGGAGTCATATTCGAGAACCGGAGGCGCCGGCGTTCCGACCAACTTTTCCTTGTCCTGCAAGTCGCCGCGGTTGACTTCGAAGATGTGGTCCTGGGCATCCACGCAAATTCCGCCTGCTCGCCCGGTGACCATAAGGCCCGGCAAAGGCTTGGGCCATGTGGCATCTATTTCGTACTTCGGAACCTGCGCTTGTGCCGGATAGCATCCCACCAAAAGGATCGCCAGACCCACGTAAAGCCAGGCCTTGCCTCGAAAGATTTTCTCTCTCGTCATTTTCCGCCTCCCTAGTTAATTCGCCTTCGAATATTTGAAGCAGACCGTTGCAAACCGCGAATGCTGATAAAAGTCGAGTAGCACAGCCACTCTTGGCTGTGTGGTTTTGTAAGTCGCACGAACAAGCTACCCATCCCAACTATGATCGCAAAACCCGCACAGCCAAGAGTGGCTGTGCTACTAAACCCTACTTGTTCTTCATACCGAGCTGCAAAGCTTCGGCCAGGTGAATCGCCCGGCGCCCCGTGGATTGCAAAATTTGCTCCCGGCAACTAAAACCGTCGGAAACGATGAGCGCGTTCTCGGGCGTATTTCGCACAGCTGGCAATAATACGCGTTCGCCCACCGCTTGCGACACCTCGTATTTTCCCTTCTCGAAACCAAACGGGCCCGCCATCCCGCAGCAACCGGAATCGATGGATTGCAGGTCCGCTCCCATTTTCCGGAGCAAGGACTCTTCATCTCCGAGTCCCATCAGCGACTTGTGATGGCAGTGCCCATGCAAAAGCACTTTCGCGGAAAGTTGCGGCGGCGTGTATCCGGGAGCATGATGCTCGAGAAACTCGCTGAGAAGAAATGTCTGGCTTCGCAGCTTCGCGGC
>JBGQJJ010000093.1:0-8261 GCA_041498955.1 Terriglobia bacterium | reverse complement strand
TCCAGCCCCGGCTCGGCGCCCTTCACCGGGCAGAATAACGCCACGCGCGGCGCGTAGAACCCGGAATGACCGCCGGCCCGCCGCTGCGCCAGTCGAAGCCAAACCAGCCCGTCCCAAAGGTTGTACAGACCCTGCAAAATCTGTTCGAGGACGAGCAAGTAGAACAGTGTGAGCATCGCCTGCCCCGTAACCGGCCACGATCGAGAGGTGCAGGCCGGAGCATATCAGATAAATTTCCCCGCGAGGTTGCTGGATGCGCCAGTTACTATCGCTAGGAAGCTTATCCGTACACAAGGAGAAACTGCCATGCCCGTACGCGTTGAGGCCATGATGGTAACGACGTCCCAGGAATTGCCCGGATACCGCATCGTGCGGAACTACGGGATCGTGCGCGGCATTATCGTCCGCTCCCGCAGCCTGCTCGGTTCCATCGGGGCGGGATTGCAGACCATCATCGGGGGAAACATCACCCTGCTTACGGAGCTTTGCGAAAACACGCGCGAAGAAGCGTACGAACTCATGATGCAGCACGCCGCCGAACACGGCGCCAATGCCGTCATCGCGATGCGCTACGACGCCACGGAAATCATGCAGGGCGTCACGGAGGTGCTCGCCTACGGCACCGCCGTACAAGTGGAGCGGATTTAAAGTAGCACGTACTTCAGTCTGTGGATATTCCGCCGCGGCGCCGGGAAGAAACCCCGAACGCTAAAGAGCCAGTGGCGTAGCTCGATTCCGAGCAGGCCAGCGGCTAAAGCCGCATTAACTCTGCTTACTTTACGGCACGGCTGAAGCCGTGCCCTACAAAGATTCGGCAGTTCCCACACCGATACTAAAAGCAGTGCTACCCAAGCGTTTGCCGGAGAAGTTTCCGAGCCAGCAGTCCCACGCCGCTGTGGAATTTTCGCGCCGCGCGCCGCGCTTGCTCAAGCATGGAAGGATCGAGCAGCAACGCAACGCGCGCGACGAAGGGGGCTTCCTCTTCCGGGATTTTCCCGCGCTTGCGAGCCTTTGCCGCCATCTCCGGCCGCGCGCGGAATTCCGAGTACAACGCGAGATCGCGCCGAAACTGCCTGCGATCTTCTCCATTCCAGTTCTGCGCGCGCGCCAGAGCAGCCAGCAATTCGCGAGAAAAAGCGTCGATCGCTTCCCTCTCTTCGCTGTTTAGTTTGCTCTTCTGCTTCTTGCCGAAAAAAAGCGGCAACTCTTCAGGCACTTCGACAACCATGGCCAGCAAGATCTCGCGGCCCATCGTTTCAGCCAGTTCCCGTTCGCGCGCGGGCCCGCCGAGAATTCCGCGGCGGTCGTGCTCGGCCACATAGGCGGCCACGAAGCGATCGACGATGCGGTCGTGCACGAGCGCCACGAGCATGCTGTTCGCGAGCGCGCTTCCGTAAATCGGAAACAGTTTGCGTGCGCGTGCCATGGCCGAATCTTAGCAGTACGCAAGTACGGAGTGGACTTTTGATTGTGCGCAATCCGCGGCGGCAATGAAAGTAGCACAGGCTTCAAGCCTGTGGGGTTTGGTCCTTCCTAGAACTAACCCCCACAGGCTGAAGCGTGTGCTACTAGAAACAAAAGCCCGGCTCTCCAAACGAGAGCCGGGCTTTTTTCAGGATTTGTTCGGTTAGTGCACCGGAGGCACCACAGGCGCGGGTTCAACCGGCGGCAACTGACCCTTCTTTAGCGCTGCCGCAACAGGCAAGGGCTTGGAGAGCGCAAGATCGAGGGCCTCATCTACAGTGTGCACGAAGTGAATCTGCATTCCCTCGAGCATGTGCGGCTGCAGGTCCTCTTTCACGTTCGGCTCGTTCTCCGCGGGCAAAATCACCTCGCGGATGCCGGCGCGTTTCGCTCCCAGTACTTTTTCCTTGATCCCGCCGACCGGCAGAACAATGCCGGAGAGCGAAATCTCGCCCGTCATGGCCACGCGCGGGCGGATGGGCCGGCCGGAGAGCAAGCTCACCAGCGCGTTGACCATCGCCACGCCGGCCGAAGGACCATCTTTTGGCACCGCGCCGGACGGCACGTGGATGTGAATATCCTGCTTCCGGAAGAAGTCGGGATCGATGCCGTAGCGTTCGGCGTTGGCGCGGACCCACGTCAGCGCGGCCGTCATCGACTCCTGCATCACTTCGCCCAAATGCCCGGTCATGGTGAACTGCTTTCCGCCTCGCATGCGGCTTGCCTCGATGAAGACAATGTCGCCGCCCGAGGGCGTCCAGACAAGTCCCACCGAAACGCCGGGCGTCTTAACGCGTTCCTCGACTTCCCGCTCAGCACGATACTTCGGGACGCCAAGCGCTTCGTGCACCACTTCGGGCGTCACCACGAGCTTCTCGGCCTTGCCCTCGGCGATGCGCCGCGCCTGCTTGCGAATCAACGTGGCGATTTCGCGTTCCAGATTCCGCACGCCGGCTTCGCGCGTGTAGCTGTGAATAATCTCGCGCAACCCGTCGTCGGTGAATTCGATCTGTTCGCCCACCTTGATCCCATGCTCGTCCGCCTGCTTGGGAACCAGATACTTGTTGGCGATCTGGATCTTTTCGATTTCGATATAGCCGGCGAGCTCGATGATTTCCATACGGTCTCGCAGCGGCTCCGGAACTGGATCGATCATGTTCGCCGTGGCGATGAACATCACCTTCGACAAATCAAACGGCACGTCCAGATAGTGATCGCGGAACGTCCCGTTCTGCTCGGGATCGAGCACTTCCATCAGCGCGGCCGATGGATCGCCCCGGAAATCGCGTCCGAGCTTGTCCACCTCGTCCAGCATGAAGACCGGATCGTTTGTTTCGGCGCGGCGAATTCCCTGGATGATTTGTCCGGGCAACGCGCCGATGTACGTGCGCCTGTGGCCGCGGATTTCCGCTTCATCGTGCATCCCGCCCATCGAGATGCGCACGAATTTGCGGCCCAGCGCCCGCGCAATCGATTTCCCGAGCGAAGTTTTCCCCACTCCTGGCGGCCCCAGGAAGCACAGGATCGGGCCCTTCATTCCGGGCTTGAGTTTCTTCACGGCCAGATAATCGAGGATCCGTTCTTTCACTTTTTCCAGGTCGTAGTGGTCCTCGTCCAGAATGGCCTGGCCCTTCGGGATGTCGATTTCCTCGAGGCCCGAGGATTTTGCCCAGGGAAGTGAAATCATCCATTCCAGGTAAGTGCGCGCGACCATGTACTCGGCGGAAGCCGGAGTCATCTTCGCGAGGCGTTTCAACTCGCGGTCGCACTCCTTGCGCGCCTCCGCGGACATTCCGGATTTCTCGAGCTTCTCGCGCAGCTCGTCGATCTCGGCCTGGCCGTCGTCGGATTCGCCCAGTTCCTTGTGGATCGCCTTGAGCTGCTCGCGCAACAGGTACTCGCGCTGGCTCTGGCTGACCTGCTCCTGCACTTGCTCTTGAATCTTGTTGCGAAGCTCCAAAACTTCCAGCTCCTTGGAGAGTTCGCGAATCAGGGTTTCCAGGCGGCGCCGCACATCGGCCGTCTCCAACAGTTCCTGGCGCAGCAATGTCGGAAGAGAAGGTAAGTTCGCGGCGATGAAGTCCGCCAGGCGAACCGGGTCTTCGATATTGAGCGCCGCGGTTTGCAAATCATCCGAGAGTTGCGGGGATCGCGCCACCACGTCGCGGAACAGTTCGCGGGCGTTGCGTTCGAGCGCCATCAATTCCGCGTCCTGGTCGCCGACGAGATCGGGCTGGATTTCCACGCGCGCCGTCAGAAAAGGCCGGAAGCTAACCAATTCCACCACACGAATCCGTTGCAGCCCCTCCAGGAAAACAACCACGTTCCCGTTGGGCATCCGCACTAGTTTGTGGATTTTGGCGGCCGTGCCAACCAGGTGCAGGTCCGCCGCGGCTGGCTCTTCGACTCGGGGATCGTGTTGCGCCACAATTCCAAGCAGCTTTTCATCTCCGTGCAGGGAGTTCAGCAGGGCGAGCGAGCCCTCGCGCCCAACGGTCAGGGGCTGAACGCCTCCCGGAAACAGTACCGTATCTCGAACCGGTAGAATCGGCAGCTCTTTCGGAATTGGAATCGACTTTTCGCTCATTGGGTCCCCCTAAAGTTTCTAAGGCCAACAACGTCAATCTGACTCGACACTTAACTTAGATGCAGGACCAACGCAAAAGATACTTCGATGCAATACGGCGATTAGCAACAACCTTTAGTGCCTTCCACTAAAGGGCTAAAAGTTGGCGTGCAATGGCGATGATCTTCGGCAAAGCAATAAATACAAAACCCTTAACGGCGATGCGGCCCAATATCCACATTCTCGGCGCTCCCTTTATTCCTTCGCGTATAGCTCACATCGGCAAGACCAGAAACCACGTGAGTCCGCTGGAATCGAGAGCTTCCTGTACGAAAAAGAGTCGGGGCAAGAAATCCCTGGAGTTACTCAGGGCTGGCTAATCGACCGCGCAAATCGGAGGGCGCTTTCCCGATCCAGGAGCCGACCTTCGAGCTGGGCCTCTTCAACGGCCAGCAGGATTTCCCTGAATCGGGGCCCCGGGACAAGGCCCATGCCCTTGAGATCATCGCCTGTGACCAGCTTAGGGGGATACACTTTTTCGGGGGGAGTTTCCACAAGAAACTGCTGGACGAAGGTATAGGCCTCGAGGCTGCCGTGACTGGCCAGACAGTCCAGGCGGTGCAGTTCCAGGTGTTCTTCAAATCGCGGTAGGCGCACAAATCGCTTCAGCGTCGCGGTGCGCATCTGCGGTACGTCCTTGAAGCGCAGGTGATTCGCAACCAGCGATTCGATCTGCTCGGTGTCCTCGTTCGAGAAGCGCAGGGTGCGGCAGATGTTCTCGGCCATGCGCGCGCCGACCTCTACGTGGCCGTCGAAACGGATACGCGTGCCCGGCCCCGTTGCAGGGGCAAACGTCGGCGGCTTGCCCACGTCGTGCAGAAGCACACCCCAGGCCAGCGTTGCGGAGCAATTGGGCGTGAGTTTTTCGAGCATCATGCGCGTGTGAATCCACACGTCGCCTTCGGGATGAAACTGCGGCGGTTGCTCGACGCCCTTCATTCGCGCAATGTCAGGAAGCACAACGGCGAGCAATCCCGTTTCCTCCAGCAGCTCGAATCCGCGCCGCGCGGCGCCTTCGGTCAGCAGCTTGGTCAGTTCATCGCGAACGCGTTCCGGGGAAACCTGCGTAATTTGCGCGGCGAGACTCTGCGCCGCCGCCATCGTTTCCGGCTCGATCCGGAAACCGAATCGCGCGGCAAACCGCACGGCCCGCATCATGCGCAATTTATCTTCCGCAAAACGCAGCCGCGGATCGCCGATGGCGCGCACGATCCCCGCGTGCAAATCGGCGCGCCCGCCGACAAAGTCGAGTATTTCGTCCGTCGCAGGTTCCATCAGCAGTCCATTGATTGTGAAATCGCGCCGCCGCACGTCTTCCTGCGGAGAATCCGAGTAGACGACGTGATCCGGATGACGGCCATCGGAGTAGCCGATGTCGGAGCGAAATGTGGCCACCTCGACCTGCGTTCCTTCCTCAACAACCAGAATCACGCCGAATTTCGCGCCCACCGCGAGGCTGCGCGGAAAAAGTTCCTGAACGCGGTCCGGGCGCGCGTCCGTGCAAACGTCGTAGTCCGCAGGCTCGCGGCCCAGCTCCAGATCGCGCACACATCCGCCCACGAGGTACCCCTGATGCCCGTGGCTGCGCAGGGTCGCGCAGATCTGTTCGGCCAATTCGCGCGAGGTCATGCCTGAATTATGCGCCAGTCTGCGCGATGAACAAAGGATTCAGAGAATGTGGTAGTGGGCTGATTTCCGATAGGCTGACTCCTCGGGACTTGGCTCTCACTCGAAGGTTCGCCGATCGGTCACTAGATGAACACGGACGCATTCCCCTGCGCGTCGAGGTACATTGAAGGCAAGGCGAAAACTAGAAACGCTGCGAGCCACCACGGGATCATGCAGACCAACGATCGGCGGGCGCCAGTACGCCACCCCGAAACCAATGCAGAAATGCAGCAAATCGCGAGACAAGCGAAACCCACCCAAAGTGGACAATCAAGAACCCAGAACCGGGCCTTTGCCCCGTCCGGCTTGAGAAAGTAGCCGTACGTAAGACCTGACGACGGAACTAACATAGTGAATGCCTGCCTCTGCCAAAACCAAACTGAGAGAATTGCGACGATCGCAGCCAGGAACGAAAGAAACGTTCTTGCGCGGTGGAATAGGACCTGATTGAGCCAGCCAGCGGACCCTAATAGCACCACGCACCAACCCACGAGAACGAAAGGTACAGAGTCCATCCCGTATCGCTCTTCAAATACCAGCGTCCCTGGAGTCGCCAAGGCCGCAAAAACTAAGGGGAAAATAGTCGGAAGAGCGATCTGCAACGCTGCTGTTTTTCTCAGGACAGCCCTCGTGGGTGAAGCGTGCCTCGGAACGCGCGCTCCGCCAAATGCGAAGCCTAGCACCTCGGGGCCGTTTCCCAAATGCCTGATACACAACAATATCGGAAAGTGACCGCTACTGCGAAGACGGTGGTGTCGATCTTGCAGGAACTGGAAGGAGCCGTGTGGGGGGTTCGGCCTTCCGCCCGGGCAACTCACATCATTCTTCCGATTCCCTGCGCCCCTTTGTCATCGAGCCGCCGAATTGAATTTTTGAAAATCCGAAGCGGTCGCGCAACGCGTCGGTGGCTTGTGCCAGGCGCTCGAGTTTTTCGCGGCGCGATGCGTCGAGCAGGTCCAATTGCTCGCCGCCGTGCGTGAACGAAGAGAGCGCCACGCCGAGGAGCCGCACTTTTCGGGCGCGGTCGCAGTGCCGCTCGAATAATTTCTTCACGGTTTCAAACACAATGGGGTCGAGATGCGTGGGCTCGCGCAGCGTGTGGGCGCGCGTGATGGTTTCAAACCCCGCGTATCGGATCGTCACAGTGACCACCCGAGCGCGCAGGCCCACTTCGCGCAATCGCTTCATCGCTTTCTGGCACAGCAGGCTGAGCGTCGAGTCGAGCAAGTCGCCGTCCTGCGTGTCCTCGGAAAACGTGCGGTTGTGCGAAATGGATTTCGGCTCGGCATCCACAAAAAATTCGTAGGTGTCGCCGCCGCGCGCTTTGCGGTACAGCGCCGTGCCCCAGCGGCCGAAATCGTGCTCTAGTTTTTCGCGCGCCGTCGCGGCAAGTTGCCCGACCTTTTCGATGCCCGCAGCTTTGAGAGCCGCTTCGGTGACTTTGCCGATTCCGGGGATGCGCCGCACATCTAGCGGCGCGAGAAACGCTTCCTCGCTTTCGGCGGGAACCCAGACCAAACCGCGCGGCTTGGCCTGATCGCTCGCCACCTTGGCGACGAGGCGCGTGCGCGCCAGGCCCGCGGAACACGGCAGTCCGGTTGTCGCCGTAATTTCGCGCAGCAATGCATCCGCTGCCGCCAGCGGCGGCCCGTGCAGGCGTTCCGTCCCGGCCAAGTCGATGTACGCCTCGTCCACCGAAGCCATTTCCACCACTGGCGAATATTTTCCGAGGATCGCCGCGACCCGGTCGCTCCACTCGGAATAGAGATGATGCCGCGGTTCGAGGAACACCGCGTGGGGGCACAGCCGCCCGGCCGTGCGTAGCGGCATTGCCGAGTGAATGCCATATTTTCGAGCCTCATAGCTTGCCGTGGAAACAATGCCGCGCTGATCCGGCTGACCGCCAACGACGACGGGCTTGCCGCGCAACTCGGGCCGGTCCAGCAGTTCGACCGAGACGAAAAATGCGTCCATATCGACGTGCAGAATGGAAGTAGAGGAAGTTAAGGAAGTAGAGGATGTGGAGGACGAGGACTCCGCGGCGGGATCGCGCTTGGCTCGGAAGGTGGCGAGCTTCGGCATGGCTCTTGGCCGCTACTATACACTAAGGCGAATACAGAGCGAAGAAGAACCAACGCGTAAACCCTGCTCTGGCTGAGGCATGCGAATGCTCGTGAAACTTGACGGCGAGCCCGGGTCCCATTTGTAACCGATTTGTAATTTATATATCAACAGCGCAAAAATTCCCGAGATTTTGCACCGCACTTGGACGGATGTGCGCGGCCACCGGCCGAACCAAATCCGCCGGACGAAACGGAAGTGACCAAAGAAGCAATGTCGGACACCCAGCCAAGCTATGTGTTCCGAACAAAACGGCGCAAATTGCCTTAAGAGTTTCGTTAACCCCCCGTTTCTCTTCGGCTTTGACACAGTTGTGGTCCTTTACCTGCACTTACCACCGCACTCAGCCGGACAAAAATTTGAACTGGGGGCCAAGACCATG
>JBGQJJ010000092.1:0-8305 GCA_041498955.1 Terriglobia bacterium | reverse complement strand
TGATGCCGCCCATGTCCGCGGAATCCACCGTGAGCCGGAATTACCTGGACTGGCTGCTCGCCGTGCCCTGGAAAAAGAGATCGAAGGAAATTCGCGACATCTCGCTCGCGGAAAAAATTCTAGAAGAAGATCACTACGGGCTGGACAAGGTCAAGGAGCGCATCCTCGAATTCCTGGCCGTGCGCCAACTCGTGAAGAATCCCCGCGGCTCGATCCTGTGTTTTGTCGGGCCTCCGGGCGTCGGCAAAACATCGCTCGCCATGTCCATTGGGCGCGCCACGGGACGGAAATTTATTCGCGTCTCTCTCGGCGGCGTGCGCGATGAAGCGGAAATCCGCGGCCATCGCCGCACCTATATCGGCGCGCTCCCCGGCCAGATCATCCAGATGATGAAAAAGGCCGGAACGGTCAATCCGATTTTTGTGCTCGATGAAGTGGACAAGATGTCCACCGACTTTCGCGGCGATCCGTCGGCGGCACTCATGGAAGTCCTCGACCCCGAGCTGAACCACTCTTTCACCGACCACTACCTCGACGTCGAGTACGATCTCTCGAAAGTCATGTTCGTCTGCACCGCCAATGTGTTGCACACGATTCCCCAGCCCCTCCAAGACCGCATGGAAATTCTGCGGATCCCGGGCTACACCGAAGCCGAGAAGGCGCAAATCGCCAAGCGCTTCCTGGTGCGCAAGGCCCGCGAGTCCGCCGGCCTTTTGGAAACGAACCTCACCTTCACGGACGAAGCCATCTCGCACATTATCCGGCATTACACGCATGAAGCCGGGGTGCGCAGCCTGGAGCGCGAAATCTCCAGCATCTGCCGCAAGGTCGCGCGGCGCGTGGTGAAGGAAGGAAAACAGTACTCGATCACTGTCGCGCCTGAGGGCGTCGGCGAGTTTCTGGGCGTAATCAAGTACCGGGAAGTTTGGGCCGAGAAGAAAAACGAAATCGGCCTGACCACGGGTCTCGCCTGGACCGAGGTTGGCGGTTCGGTGCTCTCCACCGAAGCCACGATCATGCAGGGCAAGGGACGCCTGACGCTGACAGGAAAACTTGGCGACGTCATGCAGGAATCGGCCCAGGCAGCCATGAGCTACGTGCGGTCCCGTACCTCAACCTTTGGCCTGCCGCGCGATTTTTACCGCCACCTCGACATCCACATGCACGTTCCCGAAGGCGCCATCCCGAAGGACGGTCCCTCGGCTGGAATTACGATCGCCACCTCCATCGTAAGCGCCCTCACGCGCATCCCGGTGCGCTGCGACGTGGCCATGACGGGCGAAATCACTCTCCGCGGCAAGGTCCTGCCGATCGGCGGCATGAAGGAAAAGTTGCTGGCGGCCCACCGGGTCGGAATCCGCACCGTGATTCTGCCGAAAGACAACGAAAAGGATTTGGCCGACATCCCGGCGGAAATACAGGCCGACCTGACCCTACGGTTCGTCGAGAACATGGACGAAGTTCTGGAAATCGCCCTGGAACGGCCCCTGACACCCGCAACGCACGACGCAGGCCCGGAAGTGGCGGCAAAGTTTGAAACGGAAACAGAGAGCGATCAAGAATTGACCAATTGAGGGAAACCTCGGCTCCCCTGCCCCGATGAAACGCAAAAGAATAACAAGTCAATGGGGTACATCGGGATATGGGACGCGGCTGTAATTCGTATCGCCCGTGATTTGAATTTCCAGTTTGGCTAACCCGGTCGGAAATCGAATAGCACCTGCCCGGTGTCCGCCGATCTGTACAACCCCGGCCTGAGCTTCAGGCTTATCTCTATAGAGAATTAAGGAAATGAAAACGATGAGCATTAGTCTTGCGGAACTGAAAGAGAAGAACATTACCGATCTGGCGAAGATCGCCAAGGACCTGGCCATCCCGGGCTCCAGCGGCATGCGCAAGCAGGAGTTGATCTTCCAGATACTCCGCGCCCAGACGGAGAAGAACGGCCTGATTTTCTCCGAAGGCGTCCTGGAATGCCTGCCCGACGGCTTCGGCTTCCTGCGCGCGCCGGAGTACAACTATCTCCCCGGCCCGGACGACATTTACGTCTCCCCGTCGCAAATCCGGAAGTTCGACCTGCGAACCGGCGACACGGTTTCGGGGCAGGTCCGGCCTCCCAAGGACGGCGAGCGCTATTTCGCGTTGATCAAAGTCGAAGCGGTCAATTTTGAGGACCCCGAGGTCGCTCGAAACAAAATTTTCTTCGACAACCTCACGCCTCTGTATCCCCAGGGCCGCCTGAAAATGGAAACGACGCGGGAAAACCTGACCGGCCGCGTCCTGGACCTGCTCTGCCCAGTGGGAAAGGGACAGCGCGGATTGATCGTTGCGCCGCCACGCACCGGAAAAACCATGATGCTGCAGGCATTCGCCAACTCGGTGACCACCAATCACCCAGAAGTCGCGCTGATCGTTCTCCTGATCGACGAGCGGCCGGAAGAAGTCACCGACATGCAGCGCACGGTGAAGGGCGAAGTCATCAGCTCTACCTTTGACGAACCGCCGCAGCGCCACATCCAGGTCGCGGAAATGGTGCTCGAAAAAGCCAAGCGTCTTGTCGAGCACAAGCGCGATGTCGTGATCCTGCTCGACTCGGTCACGCGTCTCGCGCGCGCCTACAACGCCGTCACTCCGCCCTCGGGCAAGGTCCTCTCGGGCGGTATTGACGCCAACGCCCTGCAGCGCCCGCGGCGATTCTTCGCCGCCGCGCGAAACGTCGAGGAGGGCGGCTCGCTCACCATTATCGCCACGGCCCTCATCGATACCGGCAGCCGCATGGACGACGTGATCTTCGAGGAATTCAAGGGCACCGGCAACATGGAAATCAACCTCGACCGCCGCCTGGTTGACAAGCGCATCTTCCCGGCCATTGACATCAATCGTTCCGGCACCCGGAAAGAGGAATTGCTGATGCCGCCCGATGAACTCAATCGCGTGTGGGTCCTTCGCAAGGTGCTGAATCCTCTCTCGCCCGTCGAGGCCATGGAGTTGCTCTTGGGACGCCTCTCCAAATCGAAGTCCAACGCCGAATTTCTTGCTTCCATGTCCAGTCCGACCTAGGACATTTGGCGCGGTTCCATCCCCCCTTCCATCTTGGGCCATTGCCGGGAAATCCGGCATGTCGTTGATCGAGAAGGGTTCTGAAATGAAATATCTGGCTCGCCAGCCCATTCTGAATCGCGCGCGTGAATTGTTCGCTTACGAATTGCTTTTTCGCAATGGCATTCAGAATTCTTGCGAGGGGCTGGACCTGGAGCTTGCCTCCACCTCCGTCCTGGATACTTCCTTCCTGATCGGCTTTGAAAAAATCACCGCGGGACACCGCATGTTCATCAACTGTCCCCGCGATTTCCTGCTTCGGGACTATGTTTCACTGTTTCCGCCCAATCTGGTGGTGGTCGAAATTCTCGAAAACATCAATCCCGACCAGGAGATCGTCGAAGCCTGCCGGCACCTGAAGCAGGCGGGGTATTCGATCGCGCTGGATGACTTCGTGGATTCTCCCGGCTGGGCCCCCCTGGTTGCGCTCGCCGACATCATCAAGGTGGATTTTCGCCTCACCGGCCCAATGGAACAAAATGAGATTGTTTCCCGGTACGCGGGAAAAAACATTCGCATGCTAGCCGAAAAAGTGGAGACCCGGGAGGAATACGCGGCGGCCATGCAAATGGGATACTCCCTGTTCCAGGGCTATTTTTTCTGCCGCCCCGAAATGATGCAGCATCGCGGCTTGCCTTCCTTCAAATTGGCCTACCTGGAACTTTTGCGCGCGGCGACCGCACCCGAATTCGACATCCAGGAACTTGCTTCCAAGATCAAGCACGAAGCTTCCCTTACTTTCCGCTTGCTGCGCTACCTCAACTCCGCGGCCTTCGGTCTCCGCATGGAAATCCACTCCGTGCCGCACGCCCTTTCCCTGCTCGGCGAACGCGAACTCCGGAAATGGATTGCGGTGGTATCGGTCGGCGTGCTGGCGGACGGAAAACCCGATGAATTGATGGTTGTGCCGCTCGTACGCGGGCGATTCTGCGAGTCGCTGGCCCCGCTCGCGGGAATGCCGGGACACGCGAACGATCTGTTCCTGATGGGCCTTCTCTCCGTGATGGACGCGATCCTCGACCAGCCGCTCGATTCCATTTTGGCGGAACTGCCGGTGCGCGGCGAAATCAAGGACGCGTTGCAGGCGCGTACGGGTTTGTACTGGCAGTTGCTGGAACTCGCGATTGCTCACGAACGCGCCGATTGGGAAAAAGTCAGTGCGCTCGTCTCAGAGACCGGAATGAACGAAGAACAAGTTTCCGCGCTCTACGTCTCCGCCGTGGATTGGTCTACGGCTCTCCGCCGCAGTATCCGCGTTCCAGTTGCCAGTTGAAGGTTGAAGGTTTTCCGATTCTGAGTCTAAGAAACCGCAGATTCAACTGTGTAGCAAGAAATAACGACAGTGGGGCGGCGCTTCACGAATCACAAATCACGATTCACCAGTCACCAGTCACGATTCACCATTCACCGCCTCACCCCGCCGCCGCACTCGCCTGTTCCCTCGCCAGCAGAGCAATCACGCGCGCCGTTTCTTCCGCATCCATCGCCGTGTTGTCCACGAGCACCGCATCGGCGGCGCGCACCAGCGGCGACATCTCGCGCTCGCGGTCGCGCCGGTCGCGCTCGTGCACCTGCGCGAGGACCTTCTCGAATTCCATCGGTTCGCCCTTTTCTTCGAGTTCGCGCCGGCGGCGGCTGGCGCGCACTTCGGGAGAAGCATCGAGAAAAATCTTCAAGTCCGCGTGCGGGAACACCACCGATCCGATATCGCGGCCTTCCATCACCACGCCGCCCCGCTCGCCCGCGCGCCGTTGTTCGGCCACCATCGGTTGCCGGACGCCCGGCACCACCGCGGCCAAGGAAGCGGCGTGGGACACTTCGGGAGCGCGAATCGCGTCCGTGACGTCTTCCCCGTCGAGCAGGACGAGCAGCTTGCCATCTCGCGGCACGAGATCGATGCGCGCCGCGGCGGCGAGCTCTGACAAACGTTCCGGCGAATCGAGCGGCACTTTGTGGCGCAACGCCTTTAACCCGACCGCGCGGTACATCGCGCCGCTATCGAGATGCGTGTAACCCAGCATCTCCGCCACGCGCCGCGCGACGGTGCTCTTGCCTGATCCCACGGGCCCATCGATGGCGATGATGAGTTTGTCTTTCATGTGAGCGTCAAATTCTCCCTGTCAAATTCGCTTGAACGCGCGCTCGATTTCGCGCACCGAGTAGCGCAGCACGATCGGCCGCCCGTGCGGGCAGCTCATCGGCGCTTCCGTTTTCGCGAGTTCCCCGAGTAGCCACTCCATTTTTTTCTGGTCGAGCGGCATGTTCACCTTGATCGCCGCATGGCAGGAAGTCGAAGCGGCAATTTTCGCCTGCAGCGAATCCATCGAAATCGCCGCGTTTTCGCGCTCGGTGCCGTCCAGAATTTCCATCAGCAGCCGTTCCGCGTCCGAAGTGGCGATTCCGGCGGGCGCGGCGTGAATCGCCACGCTGCGCGGCCCCATCTGCGCCACTTCGAAGCCGTTGGCGGTCAGCTCCTCGGCGATGCGTTCGAAAATCACGATTTGCCGCGGCGAAAGCTCCACGATCATCGGCACGAGCACGCGCTGCCCGGTCAGTTGTCCCTCGCGCCGCGCGCGCAGATGCTGTTCGAACAGCACCCGCTCGTGCGCCACATGCTGGTCGATGATCCACAACCCTTCCCCGTTCACGGCCACGATGAAGCTCGAATTCACCTGCCCCAGCGGCTTGAGTTCCGTCAAGCTCCCCGCGCTCGCCAGCGGTTCCGAATCGCTGAAATTCCGCACGCTCTCGGAAAGGGATTCCTCCGAAATCGTCCCGATGCCGCTTTCGAACCGGAAGCGCTGCGCCTCCGGCCGCATCGGCGCGCCGGTCAATTCGAAATCGCCGGCAATCACCGCACCGGTTGCGCTTGCCGCATTCATCGGTGTCCCGCTCGTCGGCGCCCCGCTGGTCGGGGGCCCGCCCATCGGTGGAATCACGGCGCGCGGCAACCCTGTGCTCGATTGGTTTGCGCCTGCAACGGCCGCGATGGCGGCGGTAGTCTCTTGCTCCCCGTTGTTTCCGGCGGACGGCGCCACGCCGGCAAAGCTCGGAATCGGCCGCGCGCGCGAAAGCGCCTGGCGGATCGAATCGCGTGTGAAGTCGTGCACGAATTGGGGATGCCGGAAGCGCACCTCGATTTTTGCCGGGTGGACGTTCACGTCCACCTCCTCGGCCGGCAAATCCAGAAACAGCAGCACCGCCGGAAAAACCGCGGGCGGCAGCACGTTGCGGTAGGCCTCGTGAATCGCGTGGAGGATCAGCCGGTCACGCACCAGTCGCTTGTTCACAAAAACGTAGATGCCGTTGCGATTGCCGCGCTGCACTTCGGGCCGCGAAGCAAACCCGCGCACAACAAGTTCGGCGGCGCGCTCTTCGCTCGTAAGTTCCGCCTCGGTGATTGCCGCGCGCATGGGCGAGCGAACCGGCAAGAGTTCAAACAGCTCGTCGAGCGCCTGCCGCCCGAAAAGCTGGTAGACGCGCTCGGCCATCGTCTCGACAGCCGTCGCATGAATGATTTCCTGCGTGGGCGTCTTCAGCACGAATTGTTTGTCGGGATGCGCGAGCGCGTAATGCGTGACGAGCGAAGCGATGTGGCCGAGTTCCGTCGTCTCCGATTTCAGGAAATTGCGTCGCGCGGGCACGCAATAAAAAAGGTCCGCTACGCTGATCGTCGTCCCCGAAGGAAGTCCCTCCGGATTCACGCCGACAAGTTTTCCTCCCGCAAATTCGACCCGCGTTCCCTCTTCTTCCTCGGCCGCGCGCGTTTGCAGCAGCAGGCGCGAGACCGCGGCGATCGAAGGCAGCGCCTCGCCGCGAAACCCGAGGGTCGCGATCGAGAGCAGATCGTCGGCCGTGCGCAGCTTCGAGGTCGCGTGCCGCTCAAACGCCAGCAGCGCGTCGTCGTGAATCATCCCGGTCCCGTCGTCGATCACGCGAATCATCCGCTTCCCGCCGGATTCGACTTCCACGCGAATCGTCCGCGCCCCCGCATCCAACGCGTTTTCGAGCAGCTCTTTCACAACGGACGCGGGTCTCTCGACCACTTCGCCCGCGGCGATCTTGTTCGCGACGTTTTCAGCAAGTATGCGTATTCGTGTCATGTCTCGACTAATTGTAGCGCCAACCTTCAGGTTGGCATTTCAGAATCATGCAGGTGCCCGCCTGAAGGCGGGCGCTACAGGCCTAAGCGACCCGCTATTTTTCCTCGGCTGGCTTCAGTTGGATGCCGAGCAAATCGAGTTGATCCGCATCTACCGTTGACGGCGCGTCGGCCATCAAATCCTGCGCCTTCGCCGTCTTCGGGAAGGCGATCATTTCGCGTATCGATTTTTCTCCCGCGAGCAAAGCCGTAACGCGGTCGAGACCCAGAGCGATGCCGCCATGCGGAGGCGTCCCATACGTCAGCGCATCGAGGAAGAAGCCGAAGCGATTGCGCCGCTGCTCCTCGCTGAGGCCCAGCGTCTTGAACACGCGATCCTGCAACTCCTGCTGGTGAATTCGGATGCTGCCCGAGCCCAGCTCGACGCCGTTCAGCACCAGGTCGTATCCCTTCGAGCGCATGGACAGGCGCACTTCGTCGGAGGGGTCCTCGAGTTTCGCAATGTCTTCCTCCACGATCCCGGTGAAGGGATGCTGCGCGCTGACAACGCATTTGTCGGTCGAGCTCCACTCGAAGAGCGCGAAGCCGGTAATCCACAAAAATTCCCAGCGGTCCTTCGGGATCACTTTCAACTGGTCCGCAAGCAGCAAACGCAATTGCCCGGCGATCAGCGCGGCGGCGTCCGTGCCGGGGATCTGTTCCTTTGCGCTGACGGCCACGACGAGATCGCCGGGCTTTGCTTCCACCACTGCGGCGATTTTCTTCAGCGTCTCCGCGCCAAGATTTTTTTCGAGCGGCGAAGTCACGCCCTCGGCCGTAACTTTCATCGTGTACATGCCACGCGCGCCAAGCGATTTCGCTTTCTCGGCGATTTCGTCGAGCTGTTTGCGCGAAAAAGTGGCCGCGCCGGGCGCGGCAAAAGCCTGCACGTTGCCTTCGATACGCAGCGTTTCCCGCGCCGCTGCAAAATGTTCGGTCACGCCGTGCAATTCCATCCCGAAGCGCAGGTCGGGCTTGTCTGTACCGAACCGTTCCATTGACTCGGTGTAGGTTAGTCGCGGCCAGGGCGAGGACAATAATTTCTTTTGAGGAGCCACTTCCGGA
>JBGQJJ010000091.1:0-8325 GCA_041498955.1 Terriglobia bacterium | reverse complement strand
CTGGAGGGTGACGGCGCGGCACGCGTATCCGGAGTGGCATCGCCCGCATCGGCCCGCGCCGAAGATCTAATCTATGTGGATTCGCCTCGCCATCTGGATCAGGCCGCCGCCTCCGCAGCGAGGTGTGTGGTCCTTGCGCCCACCATTTCCATGCCGGGGAAAATTTTGCTTCGCGCTGCGAACCCCAAGCTGATCTTCGCTCGCGCCGCCGAGTGGCTTCTTCCCCCGGCTCCGATCGCCAAGGGAATTCATCCCACGGCCGTGATCGCGCCATCGGCTCAACTCGCTCCCGGTGCGGCAGTGGGACCCTACGCCGTGATCGAGGAGGATGTGCGGATCGGACCGGGCACCGAAATTGGGGCTTTCTGTTTCCTCGGCCGGGGCGCGCGGCTCGGGGAAGGATGCCGCCTTTATCCTCGCGTGACGTTATACGCCGGCGCCCGCCTCGCTAACCGCGTGATCCTGCATTCCGGCGCCGTGATCGGCTCGGACGGCTTTGGCTACGTCGCCGAGGAGGGGAAGCGCCGGAAATTTCCACAGGTCGGCGGGGTCGAAATTCACGATGATGTGGAAATCGGCGCAAATACCACGATTGACCGCGGATCGCTCGATCGCACGGAAATCGGGGCGGGCACGAAACTGGACAACCTCGTCCACATCGCGCACAACGTAAGCATTGGGCAAAACACGGTCATTGCGGCGCAGACGGGGGTATCAGGGTCCAGTGCAATTGGAAAAAATGTGGCCGTCGGCGGCCAGGTCGGGGTTGCCGATCACTGCGGGATCGAAGATGACGCCGTGGTTGGGGCGCAAGCAGGGATTCCTTCCGGAAAGATTGTGCGCAGCGGGCAAATCGTCTGGGGCACGCCCGCGCGGCCGCTCGATAAATTCAAGAAGCAGTTTGCCTGGTTTAGCCGTCTGCCTGAACTGGCAGAACGGGTCAAGAGGCTCGAGAGCCGCATCCTAACAAAAGGAGAATAATTACATATGGATTATTGAAACCAAAGGGGCTGTCTTCTGTATGAACAAGATTTGCAATCCCTGTTGACCCACATCCCAAGACCGAACATAATACGAATCGGAATTCCAGGGACTGGTGCTTGGGGATCGGGCTGGTACGTCTAACTGTGGCGGTCCGAAGTATCCCCAGCCACATTTTTAACGAACTGAGGGCGTATGGTTTGGTGTATTCACAAGAACCCTCTCCAATAAAACTGCATCAAAGAATCTGCGAGGTTTGGTCATAGTCAATGGCTCTAGGAACACGCGTCCAATTTGAGCAGTCCGGCGCCCCTCGCTCCACGGGTGTCCTCGCGGTTTTGTCGGATCGCCTTTCCGACACGATCGACCGCGGGGTGAACTATCTCCTTTCCTTGCAGGCGTCTGAAGGCTACTGGATGGGTGAGCTCGAGGCCGACACAACCCTCGAATCCGATTATATTTTCTACCTGCAAGTCATCAACAAGGCCCACCCGGAACGGATTGCTAAACTTGCGAATTATGTCCGGCGGCGGCAGTTGGACGATGGTGGCTGGAACATTTATTTTGGGGGGCCTTCCGAGCTGAATGCCACGATCAAGGCTTACGTCGCCCTGCGGCTGGCGGGGGACGCACCCGAATGCGATCACCTGCAGCGGGCGGCCAGTCGCGTGCACGAACTGGGCGGCCTGGAATCGGCAAATTCTTACACGCGGCTCTATTTGGCGCTGGTGGGGGCGGTCGGATGGGATATGGTTCCGGCAATCCCTCCAGAGTTGATGCTGCTGCCGAATTGGTTCGCGATCAATATTTACGAGATGTCCTCCTGGACGCGCGGCATTGTGATTCCTCTTACGATCCTGTATGCGCATAAGCCGCTTTTCAACGTTCCCGGCGGGGTTTGCGTGGACGAACTGTACCGCGATCCCACCCGGAAAGCCCTCGGCCTGAGTTGGGATAAAGAACTGTTCAGCTGGCGGAACTTTTTTCTGGCCCTGGATCGCGGCCTGAAATTGTACGAACGCGTGCCGTGGAAACCCTTGCGGCAGCGCGCGCTTCGTCAGGCGCGGGAATGGATGTTCGAGCACCTAGAGCGCAGCGAAGGACTGGCCGCGATTTATCCGGCCATGATGAACGCCATTTTTGCGCTGGTTGCGCTGGGGCATTCACCGGATGACCCGCTCACCGCGCGGGAAATCGACGAGTTTTCGCGGTTTGAGATTGAGGAAGGCGACACGATCCGCGTGGCGCCTTGCGTTTCTCCCGTTTGGGACACCGCCATTGCCATGGTGGCCCTCGAAGAGGCGGGATTGCCGCCGGATCATCCGGCGCTGGTCGACGCGGCGAGTTGGCTGCTCAAACAACAGATCAGCGGCTCCGGCGACTGGATGTTGAAAACTCCCGGAGTGATGCCGGGGGGATGGGCGTTTGAGTTCCGCAATGATTTCTATCCGGACGTCGATGACACGGCGTTCGTGCTGATGGCATTGCAGCGCGTGGATTATCCCGACAAGGGCCGCATGGAAGCCGCCGTCCGCCGCGGCCTCACCTGGCTGCTCGCGATGCAAAACAGAGACGGCGGCTGGGGCGCGTTCGACCACAATAACGACCGCCAATTCATGTGCCAGATTCCGTTCGCCGATCACAACGCGATGATCGATCCTTCCACGGCGGACGTGACCGCGCGCGTGGTGGAGTGCCTCGGCCGGTACGGATGGCCCGCGACGCATCCGGTGATCGAGCGGGCCGTGATATTTTTGCTGAAAGATCAGACGGGTGATGGACCGTGGTTCGGGCGCTGGGGCGTGAATTACGTTTATGGAACGAGCGGCGTGCTTCGCGCGCTCGAAACCGTCGCTTTGACCGCGCGCGACTACTGCCAGCGCGCCGTGGGATGGCTCCGCTCGGTGCAAAATTCCGACGGCGGATTTGGCGAATCCATTGCTTCTTACTACGACCCGGCGCTCAAGGGCCAAGGCGCCAGCACCGCGTCCCAGACCGCGTGGGGGCTGATCGGATTGCTGGCGGCAACGGAAGCCGGCGATCCCGCGATCGTGCGCGCCGTGAATCACCTGGTGGAGCAGCAGCAAGGCGATGGTTCCTGGGCCGAGAAGGAATTTACGGGCACTGGATTTCCTTGCGTGTTTTACCTGAAATATCATTTGTACCGGAATTATTTTCCGTTGTACGCGCTCGCGCGGTATCGGAACGTAGCGACCCGGATCACGCAGTTCTGCGGCTTGCTGGTTCGGCCGCAGGAATTCGACCGGCAGAAGGCTTAGGAGAGTGAATTGAGATATCCCTTAAAGATGACCGCGAATCTCGCGAAGTACGTGGCCACGCAGCGCTTTCGCGGCGCCAAAAAATTTCCGATGGTGATGATGCTGGAGCCGCTGCACGCCTGCAACCTCACGTGCACGGGCTGCGGGCGCATTCGCGAGTACAAATCGACCATAAACGAAATCATGACGGTCGAGCAATGCCTCGCCGCATCGGATGAGTGCGGGGCGCCGATCGTCTCGATTTGCGGCGGCGAGCCCATGATCTATCCGGAGATCGGGAAGCTCGCGAAAGGAATTCTGGACCGCGGGCGCCACATTATTCTTTGCACCAACGGCATGTTCATCCGGAAACGCCTGCACGAATTCAAGCCGGTTTCGAGCTTTTTCTTCAACGTCCACCTGGACGGGCTGGAGAGAACGCACGACCTCTGCGTCGAGCGCGACGGCGTGTTTCGCGAGGCCATCGAGGGCGTCAAGGCCGCCAAGGCTGCTGGCTTCCTGGTCTGCTCCAATACCACGATCTACAAAGAGACGGACCTGAACGAAATTGCCGACCTGTACTCCTACCTGGACACGCTGGGAGTCGACGGGTACATGCTCTCGCCGGCCTATGGCTATGCAGCCGTTCAGACCACGGACATCTTCATGACACGCGAAGATATTCGCGTGAAATTCCGCGAGGCCGTTTCTCTGCTGGACAAATACAATCTGATGGTTTCGCCCATCTATCTCGATTTCCTGCGAGGGGAGCGCGAGCTGGAATGCACGGCCTGGGGCACGCCGACGTACAATCCACGCGGGTGGAAGGGTCCCTGCTACGTCATCACGGACAATCACTACGCGTCTTACCGCGAAATGATCGACCAGACTCCCTGGGAAAAATACGGTCCCGGAAACGACCCGCGCTGCGCCAACTGCATGATGCACGTGGGATTTGAAACCACTCCCGTGCTGGGCGCAAAACGCCAGTTGGGCGACACCTGGAAAATGCTGAAATGGCAATTTGGCGGGCACATGGGCGGCAACCCAGATCGGAATGCGCCCAACGACACTCCAACGAATGGGCATTCCGGCGGAGGTTCCACGCTGATGCCTCCGCCTCCGGAAAACACGGATTTGTTATCATCGGACGGAAGACTGCGAGTGTTATGAAAACGCTGGTCACCGGAGCGACAGGCTTTCTCGGCGGCCACGTCGCCCGCGCACTGGCAGGACGCGGGGAGAACGTGCGGGTGCTGGTGCGCCCGTCCAGCGATCTGCGCGCGGTGGAAGGGCTGGATGCGGAGCGCTGCCAAGGTGACTTGAGGGATCGCGCCTCGCTCGATCGCGCGCTGGAAGGCGTGCAGCGCGTATTTCACGTCGCCGCGGATTACCGGCTGTGGGCCCGCGATCCCCGGGAAATCCACGAATCGAATGTGACCGGCACGCAAAACCTGCTCGATGCGGCGCGGCGTGCGGGCGTCGAAAAATTCGTCCATACGAGCACGGTCGCAACCATCGCCGTTCCGCGCGAGGGCGCTTTGCCGAACGAAGAGACGCAATCGTCCGTGAAGGAAATGATCGGACATTATAAGCGCTCCAAATTCGAGGCCGAACAATGCGCCCTGCGCGCCGCGGGAGCGGGCTTGCCGGTGGTGATCGTCAATCCGACGACTCCCGTGGGGCCCGGCGACTGGAAGCCCACGCCGACGGGTAAAATCATCGTCGATTTCCTGAATGGACGCATGCCC
The DNA here is from genome assembly GCA_041498955.1 of Terriglobia bacterium. Taxonomy (GTDB): domain Bacteria; phylum Acidobacteriota; class Terriglobia; order Acidiferrales; family UBA7541; genus Palsa-360. Next base: position 3,335 of record JBGQJJ010000091.1, on the reverse strand, counting down.
GGCTACGTGGATACGGGATTGAACTTTGTTCCCGTCGAAGATTGCGCGCGAGGGCACATCCTGGCCGCCGAGCGCGGGCGTATCGGAGAGCGCTACATTTTGGGCGGACGCAATCTGACGCTGAAGCAAATGCTGGACATTCTTTCTTTGACGAGCGGGCGCCCCGCGCCGCGTTGGAAATTTCCATATGTCCTGGCCTATGCTGCCGGATGCGTGGATGCGGGGGTCTCGCGCCTTCTGGGACGCGAGCCGCAGATCCCGCTGGAAGGCGTGCGCATGGCGCGGCACAAAATGTTTGTGGACGCGTCGAAAGCCGAACGGGAGCTTGGCTTTGCGCCCGGACCGATTGAGGCCGCCCTGGAGCGCGCGGTGGCGTGGTACGAATCGAACGGTTACGTTGCCGCGGGACGCGCGCCGGTAGTCGCGGGCGCGCGCGCGGCTTGAATGAGTATCGGAGTTCATGAAAATATTGGTGACATTCGCGGTGCGATCGGAATTTGCGCCGTGGCAGCGCCGCAGGGGTTTTTTGCGCCTGCCCGGAGAATGGCCGGTGTTTGAAGCGATGTTCGGCGGCGCGCAAGTCCGGGCAGTTCTGACCGGCATGGGACAGAAGCACGCGCTGGATGCCGCGAAGAGGTCCCTCGGCTACAGGCCCGATATTTGCATTTCGACTGGCCTCGCGGGAGCTCTGCGAAGCGGGTATCGCCCGGGAGACCTCCTGGCCGCGCGCCTGGTCAGCGAAGTAGGAGAACCGGTCGCCGTGGCCAGCCATCGCGAGTTGCTCGCGACCGCCGTGGATTGCGGAGCGCGGCAAATCGAGCGCCTGGCCTCTTCGAAGACGCTCGTCGCGCGGGCCGAACAGAAACGGCAACTGGGGAAGCAGGCGGAAGCAGTGGATATGGAGAGCTACACGATCCTTGCGGAGGCGGCGCGGTGCGGCGTGCCGGCGGTCGCGATTCGAGCCGTCAGCGACACGGCGGACTTCGACATGCCCTACGATTTCGAGCGGGCGCGCGACGCCCAAGGCCAGATTCGCGTGATGAAGGTTATCTCGCAGGTATTGAGGAGGCCCGCGGGTTTGCCGGACCTATTGAAATTGGCGCACGATTCCCGATTTGCGTCCCGGCGTCTTGCCGATTTCCTCGACGCGTTTGCGGGAACCATGGCCGACCGCCTGATTCCCATCGAGCAGGATACGGTGGCAGCAATATGAGCCAGTCGGGAATTTTTCTCGAGACTTCGCGAGCGGCGCATCCGGTGCCGTCCACGATGCGCGCGGCGGTGTACCGCGGCAAGGGAAAAGTGGTTGTAGAAACCGTTCCTGTGCCGGCGATCGGAGCCGGAGAAGTGTTGATTCGGGTCGCGGCGTGCGGAATCTGCGGCACGGACCTGAAAAAAATTGAGCACGGATTCGTCGCCGCCCCGCAGATTTTTGGGCACGAAGTTTCCGGAACCGTCGTCGCCGTTGGCTCGGGCGTCACCAGGTGGAAGCTGGGCGACCGCGTGATGAGCTTTCACCACGTTCCGTGCGGGGCCTGTTTCTATTGCGAGCGGCACTTGTTTTCGCAGTGTCCGGGCTACAAGAAAGTCGGTCTTACGGCGGGATTTGATCCCAACGGCGGCGGATTTGCCCAGTACGTGCGCGCCTTGCCGTGGGTTGCCGAGCGGGGAATGGTCGCCATCCCGGACGACATCGATTTTGACGAGGCCTCGTTCATCGAGCCGGTGAACACGTGCATCAAGGCCGTCGAAAAGGCGCGCGTGGCCGCGGGCGAGACGGCGGTGGTCATGGGATTGGGGCCGATCGGGCTGCTTCTGGCGATGCTCTCGAAGCTGGAGGGCGCGACCGTGATTGGCAGCGATCCGATGCCGGAGCGCCGCGCAAAAAGCGTGTCGCTCGGCGTCGATTTGGCCGTGGACCCGCGCGAGGGGCGTTTGCCGGAAGAAATCGGCTCGCGCAACCAAGGGCGCGGCGCGGACGTGGTGCTGGTCGCCGTACCGATTCCCGCGGCGTTGACAGACGCGTTAAACCTCGCGAGACCCGGAGGGCGCGTGCTATTATTTGCTCAGAATGATCCGCTGATGAAGATCGAGTTTCCGGCGGCGGCAGTCGGAGTCGAAGAAAAGGAAATCCTGGGCAGCTATAGCGCCGCCATCGACCGGGTGGGCGAAGCCGCGCGGCTGATCTTTACGCATCGGTTACCCGTGATGAAATTGATCTCGCACCGTTTTTCATTGGAAGATATGAACAGGGCGCTGGAGTTGGCGGCCCATCCGGTAGGTGATTCTCTAAAAGTGGTGATTCATCCTTGAATAGAATCGAACAGAACGGCCGCAAAAACGGTCACATGACCGCTGCCATTTTATATGGAAGCGAGAATCTGAAGATCGAGAGCGTGGATATCCCCAGGCTCGCGGCGGATGAGGCGCTGATCCGCGTAAAAGTCGCCTTGACCTGCGGGACGGATTTGAAAGTCTGGAAGCGGGGATACCACGCGCGCATGATTACCCCTCCGGCGGTGTTTGGACACGAGCTTGCCGGCATCGTCGAAACGCTGGGTTCCGATGTGAATGGCGGCTTGAAAGTCGGCGCGCGCGTCGTTCCCTCGAATTCGGCGCCTTGCAACGTCTGCCTGTTTTGCCGCAAGGGGCAGAGCAATCTTTGCGAGGACTTGTTGTTCAACAACGGGGCCTACGCGGAATATATACGCATCCCGGGGCGGATCGTCCGGCAGAACATGCTGGTGATCCCGGAACACGTATCGTTTCAAGACGCGGCCATGGTCGAGCCGCTGGCCTGCGTGCTTCGCGGAATTGATGAGACCGGCATCCAGCCGGGCGACACGACCGTCGTCATCGGTTGCGGGCCGATCGGATTGAAATTTATCCGCGTCTTGTCGGGCCGCGGCGTGAAAGTGATTGCTCTCGGCAAGCGCCCGAGCCAGATTCGCGCGGCGGAACGCTTTGGCGCGCGCGCGGCGTTCATCGCGCCGGACCTCGGCGATCCGGCGAAGGCGGTCCGGGAACTGACCGAAGGAGGACGCGGCGCCGACTCCGTGATCGAAGCCGTGGGCACGGCGCAGACGTGGGAATGGGCGCTGCAAATGGTGCGCCGCGGCGGCACCGTGAACCTGTTCGGAGGCTGCCCGCGGGGCACGCAGGTGGCCGTGGACCCGAACGCGCTGCACTATTCGGAGATCACGATCAAGTCCACCTTCCATCCCACGCCGCGATTCATTCGGGAAGCTCTGGAAAGCGTGTCGCGAGGCGAAATTCGTTCGAACGATTTCGTGAATGCGGAAATTCCGCTCACCGATCTTCCGAAGATGTTCGAG
>JBGQJJ010000090.1:0-8370 GCA_041498955.1 Terriglobia bacterium | reverse complement strand
GCGCCCGCGATAGCCGTCATTCCATCCCGGCGGATACATCATCCGCGCAAACGCAAATTCCGTCTTTTCCTGATAGTCATGGGGAAGCGATGGGACACCGTACTCGACGGAAGGATATTCGCGGAACGGCGCCTGGTAGGCATAGGCCACGCCCACCAGAGCGAACGCACAACCGAGTAGCCACCAAGCCTTCACAATTCGCATCGCCGGTTCCTGTGGTGAGAATAACACGGGTGCGCGCACCGCTGCATCTGCGTGTAAATCAGTTCTGATCGAGGCGGTGGTTTCGGTAGCGCCGGCGTCTCGCCGGCTCTGTTTCCATTTCCGGATCTCGAACACAGCCGGCAAGATGCCGGCGCTACACACTTCGCAGCGCTCACGCCTGGCGGCGGTGCAGTTTTCGGTCTGCAGCCAGCAGCGCGGAATTGGACAGCACGGCGAAAACGACGAGAATCAGGATGAGCGACATGATCGTGGGGATGTTGCGCAAGTCGATCGCGTTCATCAGCAGAAAACCGACACCTTTCTGAGAAGCGAAAAATTCTCCGAAGATCGTGCCCAGAAGGGTCAGTGAAAATCCAAGCCGCAGGCCGGAAAATATTTCCGGAACACACGCGGGAACCCAGATGCGGCGGAGCATTTGCCAGCGCGTCAGATGCATCGTCCGGCCGCACCGCACAAAGATTGGATTGACGTTCCGGACGGCGCCGATCGACGAAATCATGATCGGGATCACGCCGTGCAGCGCGCCAAAAACCACCTTGGCCCAAATACCCAATCCAAAAATAAGCAGAATCACCGGATAGAGCGCGACCTTTGGAACGGTATTGATATTCACGAGCAATGGCTCGAGAACCTCGGAACAGGCCCGCCAGGTGCCAATGAGAATGCCTCCAACTGTTCCCAGCCCAAAAGCAATCAGCAGGGCGATCAGAAACGCGCGGATGGATTCCCCGATGTCCGGCCAATACACCGGCATCTTGAGCATGTCCCAGGCGTTGACGAACGTGGCCCACGGCGGAGTCAACACTCGCTGGCCGAACACCAGGAAGAGTACCTGCCACAAAATTACGAGTGCGGCGAGAAATCCCGCGGTGTACGAAGCCTGGCGCGCCCTCATCGAGACCACCTCCGCAACATGCGTTGCGAGTAGTAACGCAGCGTCGCGTTCAGCAGTGTGGCGATGACCAGCAACAGGGCAACCAGGCCGTACATCGCGCGATTGTCGTAATTGTCGTAGGCGAAGGAAATTTGATGGCCGATTCCCGACGCGGACAAAATAAATTCGGTGCTGATCACTCCGATGACGCTGTAGGAAACCGCCAGCGTGACCCCGACAAAAAGATAAGGGGCCGCCGCCGGAAGCTGAATGCGGAAAACGGAGGCGAGAGGCGAAACGCGTTGCGAGCGTCCCACTTTCAAAAACACAGGACGAATGCGGTTGAGGCCGTTGATCGTATTCATCGCCATCGGCACGAGGCCGAACATCACGGCGATGATGATTTGCGGGACGCGGTTCAATCCGAAGATCACAATCAGCATGGGATAGAAAACAATGGGCGGCACGGCGGAGTAAGAAGTGAGAAACGGTTCCAACGTAGCTCGCAACACAGGCACGCTATAGATGGCAAGCCCCGTCAGAAATCCGCCGGAAACAGATAGTCCAATTGCGAACGCGATATTGACGAGCGAGAAATAAAGATCGCCCTTGATTTCCCCGGACACGAGAATTTGCCACGCCGAAGCCAGCATCTCACTCGGCGGAATCACGATCAGGCGGGGAATGACACTCGCGCGGCAAAGAATTTCCAAGATCAGTCCCGCGCCGGCGACGATCCCGAGCCGTATCCAGCCGTAGCGAGTCATGCCGATCCCTGCGATTCCGTGCGGCCGATGGCCTTCATGGACTCTTCCCGCAAGATCGTCCAAAGGCGCGCGGTGATTGCACCGAACCGCGCATCCTCGACAATGCGCGAATCGCGCCCGGCCGGCCAGCCGGTCGGAATAATTTCGAGCAATCGTCCGGGCCGGGCCGACATCGCCGCGACGCGATCGGAAAGCATTGCCGCTTCATCGAGCGCGTGCGTGATCAACAGAATGGTGGCGCCCGTTTCGCGCCACAGGCGAAGCAATTCGTCGCCCATGAGCAAACGCGTCTGCTGATCGAGCGCGGCGAAGGGTTCATCGAGCAAAATCAGGCGCGGCTGCAAAACGAGCGTGCGCGCAATGCACACGCGCTGGCGCATGCCGCCCGATAGCTGCGCGGGATAAGACCTCGCAAAATCCGCCAGGCCCATAAAACCAACCGCAAAATCCGCGCGCCGCCTGATTTCGGCGGGATCGACGCCTTCGTTCTCCAGGCCGAAGGCCACGTTATCCCAAACCGTCAGCCAGGGAAAACTGGAGTCCTCCTGAAAGACGACGCCGACGCCTTCCGGAACCTGACCGCGCACCGCGCGCCCTTCAAACTCAATCGCTCCCGCGGTTGGGACGGCCAGGCCGGCAAGTAATTCGAGGAATGTGGATTTTCCGCAACCGGAAGGACCGATGATGCTGAGGAATTCGCCTTGGTACAAATCGAGATCGATGGGGCCGAGGGCGTTTACGGGCTGCTGGCCGCCGTGACCGGGATAGACGCGGGTCAGGCCTTCGACGCGCGCGTGCACGGTTCTCGTTGCGTCGGGCAAATGTTCGATCTCGCGTTAAGGAATTTTGCGGCGCAAATCGGCCGGCAGGAAATCCTGATCGATCATGGAATTCCAGTCCACCGAACCCGCGAGCTCGCCGGTCATGTTCATGGCGTGCAGGACTTCGTTCATGCCGGACATGTCAAAATTGCCGGCGCTCCACCACTTGCCGAATTTTTGTAAATTGTTTTCGAGCGCGTCCTTGGCGACCGAAGGCGGCAAATGGTAAGCGCTCGAAAGAATCGCCGCGGCCTGGTCCGGATGAGCGTAGATGAATTCGACGCCCTTGCGCCGCGCCTCGAGGATGGCCCGCAATTCCTTGCCGCGCGATTTCGCGAATTCGCCCGTCGTGATGCCCACCGTCTGGGTCATCGGCGGCAAGACGTCCTTGCCGTAGAAAACGATTTTGTATTTTCCGCCCTGGTGGATTTGCATGGAATAAAACGGCTCCGTCATGAGCGTGAGATCCGCGGCTCCTGTTTCCACCGCCGTGATTCCCGCGCTGTCGGCTCCCACATCCAGCATCTTGACATCGGACTTTTTCATGCCCAGCTTTTCAAGCAGCAACAAAATGAACATTTCGCTGACCGATCTTGGCCGCGAGTACGCGATTCGCTTGCCGCGAAGATCCTGCGCCGAGTTGAGCGGAGCGTCCGGCCGCGTCACCCAGATTTGGTCCCACCCCTCGCCGCACGAATTGATGATTTTAATATTGAGCCCTTGCCGCGCCGCGGTGATCGCCGCCGGAAGCGCCACCTCAGCGTACAGCGACCCTCCCGCCAAAAGACTGCGCACGCCGCTGCCGCCCCCCGCTCCGCCGATCATGCCCGTGATATTTACGCCCGCGTCCTTGAAGTAGCCTTTTTCAAGAGCGATGGTATAAGGCAATCCATTCAGCGCACCGGCATAGTGCGTCACGATGAGCTTGTCCGCCTGCGCGCGAATCCCCGTAGCGGAAAGCAGCGCCAGGGCCGCACTGAAACAGAGGAGAATGAGCCATCGGTAGTTCGTCACTTAAAACTCCCTCCGTCCGCTACCGAGCGCCGCCATTTCGTCTAGTTGACGAATCGGATCCGTCGGATTTCTGTAGCGCCCGCCTTCAGGCGGGCATTTTGGAGCCAAGCAAGTGCCCGCCTGAAGGCGGGCGCTACACAAACCTAAATCCGAGTCGCCGTGCGCCGCTACTCGTCCATCGCGTTCGCAGCGAACACTTCCTCGAGCTTCGTCAGCCGCGGCGTCAATCCTTGCTCGAAAGAATATTGCGCTGCCGTCTCCAATACAGGGCGATTCGCCTTGATGCCGTGAGTGACGACCGGTTTGGCCAGCGCTTCATTGGCTTCCTTGGAAATCAGGCCGGCCCCGAAATGATAGCTCGCGTGCTCGAGACGCTGCTCGTTTGCAAGTTCGTTCGCAAGCTTGAACGCCTTGAATAGATTCAAGACTGTCCACGGATGCTCCTCCACAATTTCCCGCTTGATCACCATGCCGTGGTTGATCGGATAGATGCCGGTCTTCCGGTGGAAACGAATCCCTTCGGCCGGCGCGTCGGGAAACATCGGCTTGATATCCGGATGATGCCAAAGATCGGCGGTGCTGCGGTCAATCATATTGGGATTCACAAGGTAGAAGAGCGTCGCTTCGAGTTCGCCCGAGAGCATCATCGTCCCGATATTTTGTTCGAGCGGAATCTGGTGAATCGTCACGCCCGGCGGCAAAGTGAATCCCAACGCCCCGCGGTGGCTGTGCGATGGCAGACGCTCCATCCAGAATTCCATGTCCTTCGGCGCGACGCCGAATTCGTGCTGGAGAATTCCCCGCGTCCAAAGAGCGGCCGTCTGCTGATATTCGGGAACGCCCACGCGCCGCCCCTTCAGGTCCGCGGGTTTTTCGATGCCCGAGTCGCGCCGCACCAGAATTTCCGTGTGAAAAAATCGCCTGGTCGTAAAAACGGGAAGCCCGACCCACCGCTCATCCCCATTGGCCCTTGCCATCATCAGTGAGGAAAACGACATCTCGGAAACGTCAAAATCCGCGAATCGCAACTGCCTCCAGAAAAGTTCGGAGGGATGGACCACGCTGGGGACCAGATCGATTCCGTCGGCGGTCACCTGTCCATCGAGAACGGGCCAGGTTCGCGGATTCGATGCCATCCCGATGCTGAGTCGAAGTTTCATAAGTAGCACAGCCACTCATGGCTGTGTGGTTTTTGCCACTTTCACGCAACTGCGGACGATCGACGTTTACAAACCCGCACAGCGAAGAGTCGCTGTGCTACTCGAGCACAGCCCACGCCTCGCACTGCACCACCATCGCGCCCGCGAAGTGATCATAAAACATCGTATGCCGCGCCGGCCGCGAATGAGCATCGGGAAACATCGCGACCCACTCTTTGTTTACTTCCGCGCGGATCTCAGGGCGCTTAATCCAAACGGTCACGCGAATTACGTTCTCGGGCGCAGCCCCCGCGGCGGCAAGAATCGTGCGCAAATTCGCGAACATTTGCGCGCATTGCGCTGCAGCGTCGTCGGGAATTTTCCCCGTGCTCGTGTCCGTCCCGGATACGCCGCCCGTCGCGACAATATTTCCGATCCGCGAAACCGCGGGAATCGGATTGGCATGCCCCAATCCCTCGACGTCGAAAGATTTTCTCTTGCTCATCGCGGCGTATTTCTCCACTTACGCGAATCGGGTCGTTGGCTAAACCGGCCCGCTGCGCTGGCGATCCGAATGGCTGCCTCACCTGCCGAGTTTCAACCGTCTAGAGAAGCAGCCAACCGCCGTCAACACTCAGGTTGATCCCATTAACTGCCTGGTTATCCAGGAGAAACAGGACAGCGCCGGCGATGTCCGCCATACTCGGCAACCGTCCGGTCGGCGTGCGAACCCTCACTCGTTCGAGGACCTCGGGCGGTTTTCCGCTCCAGGCCGGACTGTCCCCGACGATCCCCGGATGAATCGCGTTCACACGAAGAGGTGCAAGCTCGACGGCGAGCGTGTGCACCATGGTGGCGATGCCCCCATTCACCGTGGAGACAGTAGTCGAACCCGGATAGGGCCGTTCCTTGGCCTGCCCGCCGAATAAGACGATGGAAGCATTGGGCGTGAAGCGCGGCGCGAGCGCGTGAATGACTTCGGCGTAGCCCACGAGCTTCATCGTCATCAGCCGCGTCGCGCGGCCAATATCAAATTTACGCACGCTGTTGTCATCTCGTTCGATCGCCGCGATGACCAGGTTTTTCACCTGACCGATCTCCGCGAGCCGGCCGCCAATCTCATTGGGAACGGAGAGATCCAATGCCAGGCCCCGGGTCCGGCCGCCGATTTGCGCGGCGATGGCCTCGGCCTTGGCTTTATCTCGACCTGTGATCACGACATCGTCTCCACGAGCCGCGAGGACCTGAGCGACCTGCCGTCCGAGACCCGAAGTTCCTCCCACAATCACAGAACTGCCTTGATCAGACATATTGCCTCCCGTCAGTTTATGAATTCACGCCCGACAGCCATGCGCAAAGCTTCAAGATCGACCGATCGCTCGGTTTGAAATCGTTTTGCCGGATCGCGGCTTCCTTCCCTTGGTTGAAGAAGCCGCTGAGATTTTCTCCTTGAGGTATTCCCAGTCACGCGTGAATCGGTACCCGTACCTCTGCGGAAGCTGAGGCGACTGGGTCTCCAGCCAGCGCACAGTGCCCTTGCTCGTGTTGTAAAAGGCATGGATGCAGCCCACGCCAGTCCAGAACGCATCGCCTGCCCGAAGCGTGTACCGGGCGTCGTCGGCGACTGCTTCCACATTGCCAGAAAGAATGACGTACGACTCCTCCAAAGGGTGGTCGTGCGGGTGGGCGACACCGCCGGGCTGGTATTCGACCATGAACATTGTGGAAAGCTGCGCGTCCAGTCGCTGGTCGACGAGCATTTTTAGCGCAATCCCGCTGTACGCCAGAAGCGCGGTCGACATGCTCGCGGACACCGTTGGAGCGCCGACGCGCGAGCCGGCCTTTAGCTCGTCGAGCACAATATCGCTCTCGACCATTCGGAACAGGTGCCGGGAGCGCGGGTCGCGGATGTCGAGTTGCTTCACCTCATACTTCGCCGGCGGACCCAAGAAAAACGTGTCGTCAAGCGCACCCTTCACACGCGGCTGCGGAGCCAGCATGTCGATCCATTTCGCGCTTCCCTTCGCGGGCCCTATCCATGCGTGTGGCACACCGACCGGAACGAGGCCGCACGCGCCGGGCACAAGCGGATAGGCGCCGCCGTCCAGGACGAGCGTGGGCTGACCCTCAAGAATGTAGAAGCTCTCCTCGAAAGAGTGCAGATGCGTGTCAATCATCCCACCGGCTTTGAGGGCGCACAACCCCAGCCCCATGTGAACCGAGCCGGAAGCTCCGTCGACGAGGGAACAACGGCTAAACGACTTGCTATTTCCCACGTACGCGGGCACGAGCCGGATGTCCTCCGCATGAAGCAGATGATGCATCTGTTTCTCCTTACTCCCGTCGCGCGTCGAAATTGTAATGGACAGCCCAGTGTCACTGTCAAAGGCAAAACCGCGCAGACTGAAGTCTGTAAGCGGACCTGCGCCGCGCCTCAACTCCGCATGGAAAATTGCCGTCTCGGAGCATACACCAGGCGCATTCGTGAGAAATGCGAATTAGGTTGCCCGGAGCAAAGCAAACAAATCTTTTGCTAGAAAATCCCACCGGTGAAGCCGGGTTGGCGGCAGCTGCCGGGCTATCGCGACAATATGGTCGAGAGAGCGCTCTTCATTTTTGCTGCGGATGCGCCTTCGCCGGTCTTCGCGCGCCACGCAACAAAACCATCGGGCCGCACGAGAACCGTACCGCTCGGATCGATTCCAAAAGCCGGCAGGAATCCACAGGTGGGATCCGTCAGCCCGTCCACACCCACGCGATGGACATCGAGATCGATTCTCAGTTCCTTGGATGCCTCCCTGCCGCACTCGCACCACGCATTCGATTCCGCGCCTCCAAGTAGAACGAAGTTCCTCCCGAATAAGTCCAGCGTGGATATTTGCTGGCCGTCATGTCCGAGCCAAACGTGCGGGGCGCGCGTTCCCGGACGCCCTCTGGATTCCCGCGGGTTTTCATGGACGCGGGCGTCGTTCGCATCCTCGGGAATCACGGCGGAGGAACGATAGATATACCCCATTTCGATGTTCAGGTCGTTGGCCAAGGGCTGATGCGGATCTGCCGGGAGGTCTGGTGCGATGCGCACCACGTAGCGGGTGTAGGCCTGTTCAACGGTGAAGGCCGACGCCGGACGTCGCTCGGGCTCGTACGTGGAAAGCAGCTCCGGATTCGCAAGCCCTTTCAGCACCAGGGCAAGTTTCCAGGCAAGGTTGTGGGCGTCCTGCACGCCCGTATTGCCGCCGAAGCCGCCGTTGGGAGGCATGATGTGCGCGGCGTCTCCTGCAAGCAGGACGCGGCCCGCGCGGAATTGGCCGGCTACATCGGCGGTGGAATCCCAGTGCATCACGTTTTCGATCGTGATCGGGATATCGTCCCTGCCGAGACCCGCCCGAACAAATTCCAGGCTGCGTTGCTCCGTCAAGCCCGTGGATACGTCCGTCACCGGATGTCCGGAATCATTGGCGATGTTGACAGCGAGGAAACCGGACTGGAACGGCTTTTCAATTCGGAAAAAACCGCGCAACACGGGATTG
>JBGQJJ010000089.1:0-8444 GCA_041498955.1 Terriglobia bacterium | reverse complement strand
TGAAACACACCCCTGCCCGCAAGGATGAAGCGAATTTCGTCCTCATCGTGCCAATGTTCGACGTTGAATCTTGTGAGCATGGCGTCCAGCCCGGGCGTCTTCGGATTGACGTCGATTACGTCCGCGGTGACGTATCCGCCGCGCGCCTTGAGCTCTTCGATCTTGGGCGCGTAAACCGCAAGGATTTCCTCGGCGCTGGCGCCGGGTGCCAGCGATGCGCTCGGTTCCCAACGTTCGTAGTCAATGCCCATGTTGGCGAGGTAACGCGTGATTTCTCCCGCCTCGATCAGGGAACGCTTCTCGTCTGGAATCCTAAGAAGAGCCATTGGGATGCACTCCTTACCCGCATCTTTGAAAATGGATGCGGAACGCTGCCCATTATACTCCGTTTCGGGATCGGCCCAATATTTCCAGCAGAAACTCCAGGACTTCTACATGGCGCTTGGCTTCAGACAGGTTCTGACCCCACGTGTAAAGTCCATGGCGGCGAAGAAGGAATCCGTGAACGGCGGGGTCGCGTTTCAGCAGAGTTTGGACTTGCTCAGCTAGCCGAGTGATGTCCTGGCAATTCTCAAGGATCGGAAGGGTTTCGCGATGCTCGTGCGTGTGGACGTCGCGCAGGCCCTTCAGCATCTCGAATCCTTCGAGCGCCACAGCGCCATCGGTCGCGAAAACATCGGAAAGTACGGTGCTCCACAGCGAATGCGTATGCAATACGGCGCCGGCCCCGCGAGTGCGCACGATCGTAAGGTGCAGTCCCGTCTCCGCCGAGGGCAGCCCGTTCCCGCGGACCACGCGCGCCGCCTCATCGATTTCCAGGAATTGTTCCGGGTCGAGCGCGCCTTTATCCAACCCCGTGGGCGTGATCGCCAGGCGCAATGGCCGCTCACTCACGACTGCGCTAAAATTTCCGCTGGTTCCAAACACCCATCCGCGTTGATAGAAACTCCTTCCAATTTCCGCAAGGGATGCAGCCAAAGTTTGAAAGCGAGCGCCCGAATCATTCCGGCGGGAGCGTCGAGCTAGTTTGCTCACAGCGCGTTTCCCGGTAGCTGACATGGCTCGGATTATCGCATGCTCGGCTTGCCAACGGAATTTTCGCGACGGCGCGTCTTGGACAGCGGCAACCTCACTCAAAATATCTTCGCGCTGCAAAGCCACCTGTAGTATCAAGTGCGCCAGCACGCTGTCTTTCCGCGCGGGCAGATGGAGACAAAAAGACATGACCACAGGCTATCGCTGGTTCCGGGCGGGGGACCTGAACGGCTTTTTCGCGCTGATGTTCGACAACGTCGCGAACCTCGTGATTCTTGCCAGTATTCTGACCGGCGCATTCGGTTTCCCTTCGTCGATCGTTTTGTACCGGATGGTCCCCGCCACCGCCATTGGCGTGCTTGCCGGCGATCTTTTCTACGCGTGGATGGCACACCGCCTGGCCAAGAAGACGGGGCGCGACGATGTGACGGCGATGCCGCTGGGCCTGAACGCTCCCAGCATCTTCGGAATGTCCTTCGGTGTTTTGGGTCCAGCGTATCTGGCGACTCACGACGCGTATCTGGCATGGAAGATGGGCATGGCAGTGACGGTTCTTGTGGGCGTGTTCAAGATTGCGCTCTCGTTTTTCGGCAATGCGGTTCGGCGAGCCCTTCCGCGAGCCGCGCTGTTAGGCTCCATCGGTGGAGCGGGGCTGGCGCTCATTGCGCTTCTGCCGATGCTGAAAATGTACGCCGACCCGATTCCGGGCTTGCTGGCATTCGGCGTCATCCTGGTTTCGCTGGTGGGCAACGTGAAGATACCGGGGAAAGTGCCGGGAGCGCTTGCCTCCGCGCTGGTTGGCATTGCCGCTTTTCAATTTCTCCGTGCGGTTCACATCATGAGTCCTCTGGTCGCGGCGCCGACAGGGAGTTCCGCGGCGTTCCATTTAGCCTTCCCGTGGCCAACCGTGGCGTTCCTCGGCGGCCTTTCGCTTGCATGGGTCTACCTGCCGATCATTTTGCCCTTCTCCTTAGCGACCGTGGTGGGAGGAATCGACAATACCGAAAGTGCCGCTGCCGCGGGAGATGTATATGACACGCGGGCCATCCTGCTTACCGAAGGCTTCTGCACATTGCTGGCAGGCCTCTGCGGAGGGGTCGTGGAGAGCACGCCCTACATCGGACATCCGGCCTACAAAGCAATGGGCGCCGGCGCGGGCTACGTGGTCTTGACGGGCTTGTTCATAGGACTCGGCGGCATCCTCGGCTATCTGCCGTTCATCGTGGCGTGGATTCCGGCAGCGGCGATTGCGCCGATCCTCGTCTACATTGGTCTCGAAGTGATTTCCCAAGCTTTTTTGGCGACGCCGGCGCGGCACGGCTTGGCGGTCGCGGTTTCGCTTCTGCCTTCTCTGGCGTTTCTGATTGCGCTCGAAGTGACTGCGGCGCTGGGCGCAGTCGGCGCGCACGTGACGCAATTGACCGGCGAAGTCGGCGAAACGGTTCGCACAGTGATCCTGCTGGGCAATGGTTTCATCATTTCGGCATTGATTTGGGGTGCGGCCACCGCCGAGCTTCTCGATCGCCGCTTCGGACGCAGCGCGTGGTGCCTGGTCGTAGGCGCGTTGGCTTGCCTGTTTGGGGTCATCCACTCGCCTGCGGCGGAGGGCACGTTCGTCCTGCCCTGGCGCGCGGGCTCGCCGCTGCCTTGGCACTTCGCGTTCGGCTACCTGGGCGCGGCAGCGGTCATTTACGTCTCGAAGATATTCCCAAAGGGCGATCCGGGGCTCGCTTCCGCAAATGGAGGGCTTGAGTAGCACAGCCACTCCTGGCTGTGCGCCTTCGTTACGCGCTGCAAAAACCGCACAGCCAGGAGTGGCTGTGCTACAAAAACCTGCCCCTCGCGGATTTTTTCACTCGGCGGAAAGTACGATTGGCTTTTGCGTAAGCTGCGCCACGAGCGCGTCGGGATCGGTGACGGGCGGGCGGCACGATGTGCCGACGCAGACCAGCGCTTGCGCAACGTCGGCGCGAAGGTGCGGAAGCGTTTCGTCTAGTGCGGGCGCAAGGGCGTCCGGCGACGCCATACGTTCCGGCGTCACTCGAAGAACTGCCTTGCCGAACCGGTAGACGGAATTTGCGGCCCTTTCGAGCGCCGCAGCCTGCGGATCATCGCTGCGTCCGGTGATGACAACCTCGAACGGCAGGCGGGCGTGCAATAGCGCGGCAAGTCCGTAACTCGCGGCGTGAATCCCAAATTGCGGCGCGATGGCGGCAAAGGCTTCGAGCGTCGCTTCCGCGCAAGCGCGGTGACGCGCGTCTCCGGTATAGCCGTGCAGGCGATCGAACAGAATGGCCGCCGAGGAATTTGCGCCGGGCGTGGGCGAATCCTGCAGCGGCTTGCGGCGCAATTCGAGGCCGCCCATCGGCGGCGCGCCTGAGGCGCGGTCGAAGAAACCGCCTCCTTGCGTGTCAAAATATTCGGCGAGGGCAAAATCCGCCGCGCGCCGGGCTGCGTTGAAATATTTTCCGTCGAGCGTCGCCTGATAGCCGTCGAGCAGCGCGATCCCCGCAAAAATCTGGTCGTCGAGCGATCCATCGAGGCGCGCGCCTCCCATGCGATGCGCGAATCCGCGCGCGTCGCTCCAGGCCTCGCTCAGAATGCGATCGAGCGTCTTGAGCGCGAAGGCGCGGCACGCGGCGCCCTTCTCTCCGCCGAGCACCGCCGCGGCATCGAGATACGCCGAGACAAACATCGCGTTCCAGGCGACGTAAAGGGTCGTGTCCACAAAGGGTGCAGGCCGCGCCGCGCGCGCCGCCAGCAGTTTTCCCTTCGCGCGCGCCAGGATCAATCTGACAGCAGCCACGTCCAGTCCCCCGCCGATCGTCTTCGTCACTTCGTCGATGGACCGCGCGATCCACAGAACATTTTTCGCCGGATTGTGATGCATCTCGCCGTGCGCTTCGATGTCGTAGCGAAGCTCAACAGCGCGCGCCTCTTCGGGCGTGAGGACCGCGCGAACTTCGTCCAGCGTCCAGGTAAAATAATCGCCGTCGTCATCGAGCGTCTGGTCGGCGTCCTGGCTCGCATAGAAACCGCCGCGCGACTGATCCGAGAGCACGGCATTCGTCCAATCGACGATGCCTTCGGCTATTTCGCGAAACAATGGCTCGCGCGTGACCTGATATCCGTGCAGAAAATTCTTCAGTAACTCCGAATTGTCATACGACATTTTCTCGAAATGCGGCACGCACCAGCGTTCGTCCACCGAATAGCGATGGAACCCGCCGGCCACCTGGTCGTAGACGCCTCCGGAACCCATTTTCTCGAGCGTGACTGCGGCCACTTCCAGCATGCGCGCGCCACCGCCCGCCTGGTGGCATTCAAGCAGCAGATCGATCGCCGCGGGATGCGGGAATTTCGGCGAGCGGCCAAATCCCCCGTTGCGCGAGTCGAATAAATTCACGATGGACTCGGCCTGATCCTCCGCCACGCGCGAATCAAACGTTCCCCGCCCGCCCGCGAACGTTTCCGCATTCGCCACCGCTTCGGCAAGGCGGGAAGCGGCTTCTTCCACCTCGGCGCGCTTATTGTGAAATCCCGCGGCGACGGCTTCGAGAATACGGCGGAATCCGGGACGGCCCATGGCGTCTTCTGGAGGAAAATAGGTGCCGCCAAAAAACGGGCGCCCGTCCGGGAGCAGGAATCCGGTGAGCGGCCAGCCGCCTTGCCCCGAAAGCGTGCTGATGGCGGCCTGATAGCGCGCGTCCACGTCGGGCCGCTCGTCGCGGTCCACTTTCACGGCAATGAAAAGCTGATTGATGATCGCGGCCAACTGCGGATTCTCGTAACTTTCGCGGTCGATCACGTGGCACCAGTGGCACCAAACGGCGCCAATGTCGAGGAGGATGGGCTTGTCCTCGGCGCGCGCTTGGGCAAAGGCTTCCTCCCCCCGCTCGTACCAATTCACCGCCTGGTGCACGGCGGAGCGAAGATAAGGGCTTGCGGCTCGGGCGAGGCGGCCTTCGGATTTTTCGTTCACGCTATTCCCTCCAGGACGCTCGTCACGCGGCCGCGCAGAAATTGCTTCTTGTTATTGGATCGGATGCTGGGGACCCGTGTCTTCAGGATCAATGGGCTTGCGTCCGGAAAAGCCCTCGTCCTGGCGGTGATAAAAACGGATGCGGTCTTCGCCCAACCGCCAGCACAAGTAGACCTCTTCCTCTTTGATCACGGAGGGAAAATCCACGAGGCCCGAATCCAGGTCTTTCACGATGCAACCCGTCGCCTGGATCCGGTCGAGAGCGTCCTTAACTTTGGCGACGACTCGGTTCAGGTCGGCGCGCATCCGGGCAGCGACGTCATAATCGATGGTGACGCCGCCCATGATCTGGATCCGGTTGGCGATGGCGCTCAAGCTTTCTTCCAGGTCCGTCATAAGCCGGCGCCCTTCCATCGCGTCGATCAGAAGCGGTTCGACCTGGCGCCGGGCATGCTCCGCTTCCGTGAGACTGAATAGTTTTGGTTCGTGCTCTTCTTGGTCCATGGATTCTGCCCGTAAGCGCCCCGGGAGCCGCGCAGCGTTCGTCCCGCCTCATCCTGACCCAATTGGATCCGAGGCTACCCGTTGAGGTCCTATTGTCATTCATTGCGCGGTGCATTTCCAGTGGAGAGGGTGACGTAGCACAGGCACTCTTGCCTGTGCGGTTTTCGAGATTGGCGACGTACCGAAAAGCACACAGGCAGGAGTGCCTGTGCCACAAAAAGCGTGATCCCGAAACGAATGTGGTAGAGTTTTGCCCCAATGCGCATCTTCGTTCTGGGGACCGGGGCAACCGGCTCTTATCTCGCGCACCTGCTCATGCGGCAGGGGCACCAAGTCACCTGCGGCGACCGCGACCTCGACCGCGCTCGCCGCTTTCTCGGCAAGAAGAGCACAATCCCGCTGGTTCAGGTGAACGCGCGGAACCTGTGGGGCATCGTGCGCGCCTCGAAGGGATCGCAACTGCTCGTGAACGCGAGCGCCTCGGTTTTCAATGAGATTGTCCTCCGAGCCGCCTTGCGCATCCGCGCGCATTACATCGACCTGAGCGCGCACCTCACGCGCAATCCGTTCAAAGCCGAGCAGCTTCGTTTCGATGTTCGATTTCAGAAAAAGAATCGCGTCGCCGTCATCACGACCGGGGCTGCGCCAGGACTGACGAATCTGCTGGTGGCTCGCGCCGCCGCGATGATGGACTCCGTGGATGCGGTCCACATTCGGCTGTACGAAAGCATCGAAAGCGATGATCCAATCTCGCAGTGGTCGGCTGAAGTTTCCTTCGATGAGGCCGTTTCTCGTCCCCGCATCGTGCGCCACGGCCGATTCCGGTACGGCAAACGTTTCGGCGAACCGGAAAAATTCCGTTTCCCGACACCGATTGGCGAAACGACGGTGGTCCTTGCGGCGCAGGATGAAGTCGGCACCGTCCCCTATTTTCTGAAGTTGAAGGAGATGGACGTAAAAATTGGCGGCAACGAAATTGACCGGCTGCGGCGGTGGCACCGGCAAGGAAAACTTTCCAAGTCGCGAGGGCTTATCGCGTCGCGGTTCCCGAAGACGCCGAGTCCCAGGCAGGTGGCGCGGCTGATTCGCCAGGGCAAGCTGCAAAACGCCAGGTTTGCCGCCGCCGTCATTGTGCGCGGGACCAAGCAGGATCACCCAATGGAAGTCCGCTACGACGCCACCTTCCCTTCGCTCTATCAAATCCGCCAGCGCGGCCTGGCCCTGTCGCCAATCTCTTACGCCACGGCACACATGGCCTCGCTATTTATTAAACATTTTCCGCGCGACTCGGCCGGAGTCTTTCCTCCGGGCGCGATCCCATTGGAAAATCGCCAGGCCATCCTCAAGGACATGAAGACGCGGGACATTCGCGTGACAATGAAGGTCGTTAAGAAGAAACCATCAGACGACGAGGAAGAGTTCTAGGTCGCATTTCTGTAGGATAGGCTTCAGCCTGTCTGGTTTAAACTTCAGCCGGTCAAAACCAGACAGGCTGAAGCCCGTCCTACTGTCAATTTGAAGGCGTTTCCGTGCCGCGACAATCACTCAGGGGAGATTGCTTCCGCTTCCGCCTCGAGCGCGGCGCCAGTAGGGTGTTCGTCTCCACTTTTCCTGCCTTGCGGTGGATGAATCAGAACGGGGAGGATAAGCGCAGCGGTCATCACGCCTGCAATGAGATACAGAGCCTGCGTGTAGTTTCCGTTGACTTGCCTCAGACGGGCGAACAGGTACGGCCCTGCAGCGGCGGCAAACGCCCACGGCAGCATCATCAGTCCGAAGATGGACCCAACGTCCCGCGGACCGAAATAATCAGCCGCGAACGCCGGGGTAATCCCGTAAGCTCCGCCATAGCACATGGCGACGACAAAGGTTGCAATGGCCAGAAGCGTCAAGGAATCGATGGAGTGATACGTCCAAAAAAGAATCACTTCGACGAGGTACATCAGGAAAAATGCAATTTTCCGCGAGGTCAAATCGGAGACCCAAGCCCAGAATATACGTCCGGCGCCATTGAAAATGGCCATGATGCCGAGCAATAGCGCCGCCGTGGTTGCGCTCGCCTTCCCCATTTCCTGAAAGATGGGCGAGGCCTGCGAAACGATCGACAACCCGGACATGGTGTTCACTGAGAGCAGCAAACACAGGGCCCACCACTGCCAAGTGCCGAGCGCCTCTCCGACCGTGTAATCGCGATCCACGCGTTGCGACAATTGCGTGGCAGTTGGAGTCCAGCCCTCAGGCTTCCAGCCTTCGGGCGGATTTTGCATGAAGGAACCTGAGGCGATCGCGATGATCCCGTACGCCGTCCCCAGATAAGCAAATGTGGGCATCAGGCCGACGTGCCGCATGAGCCATTGGGCGGCGGGCGCTGAGAACAACGCTCCCGTTCCGAATCCCGCAACCGCAAGTCCTGTGATAAATCCGCGGCGGTCGGGGAACCACTTCACCAGGACCGCGATTGGAACGACGTAGCCCATGCCGAGTCCGGTGCCACCGATGACTCCATAGGTCAAATAGAGCCAATAGAGCTTGTGCGCCGAAAAGCTGGCGAGAAACACTCCCCCGCCCCAGAGCAAGCCCGCGGTCATCGCCACGACTCGCGGATGTTGGCGCTTCATCCACAACCCGCCTACGAACGCCGCGCACCCCAGAAAAAACCAGCTGATCAAGAAAGTTGAGGTGACCTCGGATATGCTCCAACCAAATTCCTTGGAGAGAGGGATGCGAAAGACGCTCCACGCGTAGGCTGCGCCCAAGGCCATTTGCAGGCATATGCCGGCGACGGCAATCCACCAACGGTTCAAGACGGGCATGGCTAATCCTCCCGCAACTTCCCACACAATATCATGACTCCAGTAGCGCAGGCTTCAGCCTGTGGGTTTTGGTCCTTGGAAGGACGAACCCCCGCAGGCTGAAGCCGGCG
>JBGQJJ010000088.1:0-8483 GCA_041498955.1 Terriglobia bacterium | reverse complement strand
TGCCGGGAAAAAAATCACCACGATCGAGGGGCTCTCTCCCGACCGCAGCCATCCGGTGCAGCGCGCCTGGATCGAAGTGGACGTGCCGCAATGCGGCTATTGCCAGTCCGGACAGATCATGTCCGCCGCGTCGCTGCTGGCGCAGAATCCGAAGCCGAGCGACTCGGAAATTGACGAAGCGATGAAGGGAAATATCTGCCGCTGCGGCACCTATCAGCGGATTCGCGAGGCCATCCATCGGGCCGCGGTACTGCACAAAGCTTCGGTCGAGCCTGCCCGGCACGACGGCGCGGAGGCCACGGAAGATGCCAGGGATGAACGGGCCGTGGAAGTGGGAGGTGCGGTATGAGCGCGACCACGACAACGGGAATCAATCGCCGCGGTTTTCTGAAGACGGGCGTGGCCGGCGCGACCGGTCTGGTCATCGGATTCTATTTGCCGGGGCGCTTTGAAGCGCTCGCAGCTGCTCCCGCGGACGCAGCCCCGGCGTCCCTAAATGCCTGGATGCTCATTTCTCCTGACGACTCGGTAAAGATCATGATCGACAAGTCGGAAATGGGACAGGGCATCCTGACGGCGCTGTGCATGATCGCGGCGGAAGAGCTGGATTGCGATTGGAAAAAAATCCGCACGGAATTTGCGCCCGCCGCCAAGGAATATTTTAACCCGGCGTTTGGAATGCAGGGCACGGGAGGCAGTTCCAGCGTGCGGTCCTCCTGGGATCCGATGCGCAAAGCCGGGGCGGCGGCGCGCGACATGCTGCTGCAGGTCGCGGCGGCGCAATGGAACGTGGACAAGTCCGCCTGCCGGACGGAGAACGGCGTCATCTACCACGACGCCTCCAAACGCAAACTCACTTACGGCAACGTGGCCCTAGCGGCGTCAAAGCTCCCCGTCCCGCAAGACATTCAACCCAAAGACCCGAAACAGTACCGCATCGTTGGAAAACCAACGAAGCGGCTGGACACGCCGGACAAAGTGAACGGCCAGGCGGAATTTGGGATTGACGTCCGGCGGCCGGAAATGCTCTACGCCGTGGTGGCGCGATGCCCGGTGTTTGGCGGAAAGGTCGCGAGCTTTGACGCGACGAAAGCCAAAGCCGTTCCCGGCGTCAAGGACGTGGTGGAGATCTCTCGCGGGATTGCCGTGGTCGCCGACAACACCTGGGCGGCGATGCAGGGACGGCGCGCGCTCGACGTGAAGTGGGACGAAGGGCCGAACGCAAACGCCAGCAGCGAGAGCATCAGCAAGCTCTTCGCCGATCAAATGGCGAAACCCGGCGTGGAGGCCCGCAAGGAAGGCGACGCGGCTTCCGCCCTGATCGGCGCCACGCAGAATCTCGTGGCGGTTTACGAAGTTCCTTACCTGGCGCACGCCACCATGGAGCCCATAAACTGCACCGCCGATGTTCGCGCGGACCGCGTGGATGTTTGGGCGCCCACGCAATTTCAGACCATGGCGCAGGGCACCGCCGCCAAAATTTGCGGTTTGAAACCGGAGAATGCCTTCATCCACACGACGTACCTCGGCGGCGGCTTCGGGCGCAAGGCCGGGACCGACTTTGTGATCGAGGCGGTGGAAACATCCAAAGCGCTGGGCAGGCCGGTGAAACTGACCTGGTCGCGCGAGGATGACATGCAGCACGATTATTACCGGCCTGCGTCGTACGCGAAGATGGCCGGGGGACTCGACCCCGATGGCTGGCCCGTGGCCTGGACGACGCGCGTAGCTTGTTCTTCGATTATGGAAGCGTGGTTTCCCGGCAGCACAAAAAATAATCTCGATCCGACCAGCGTCGAAGGCGTCGCCAATCTGCCGTACTCGATTCCCAACATTCAAGTGGATTACGCGCGGACCGAGCCGGGCATCCCGGTGGGCTTCTGGCGGTCGGTGGGAAATTCGCAGAACGGATTTTTCAGCGAATGTTTCATGGATGAGCTGGCGGCCGCCGGCAAAAAAGATCCGTACGAACTCCGCCGCCGTTTTCTAAATAAGGCGCCGCGCCATCTTGGCGTCCTCGAACTTGCCGCGCAAAAGGCGGGCTGGGACAAGCCGCTGCCCGCGGGCCGCTATCGCGGCATTGCCGTGCTCTTCGCGTTTGAAAGCTACGCCGCGCAGGTGGTGGAAATTTCGGTGGACCGCAAGGCGCGAACGCTGAAGGTGCATCGCGTGGTTTGCGCCGTGGACGTGGGCCGCGTGGTGAATCCGGCCAACATCGTCATGCAAAGTGAGAGCTCGATCGTGTATGGGCTTTCGTCGGCGCTTTACGGCGCGATCACCATCTCGCATGGCCGCGTCGAGCAGACCAACTTCAACAATTATCCGGTCCTGCGGATGGACGCCATGC
This sequence comes from Terriglobia bacterium, assembly GCA_041498955.1. Taxonomy (GTDB): domain Bacteria; phylum Acidobacteriota; class Terriglobia; order Acidiferrales; family UBA7541; genus Palsa-360. The sequence continues at coordinate 6,136 of JBGQJJ010000088.1, read as the reverse complement.
CCGCCGTCGAAACGTACATCGTCCCGAGCGAAGAAAAGCCCACCGGAGCGGGCGAACTTGCCGTGCCGCCCGTGGTCCCCGCGCTCTGCAACGCGATCTTCGCGGCGACCGGCAAGCGCATACGGCGCCTGCCGATCCGCGCGGAGGATTTGGCCTAGCGTCACCAGTAGCGCTGGCTTCACAGACTGCGGAAAAAATATTTTGTCATTCCGAGCGCTGCGAGGAATCTCTCCGTGATTGAACCCAAGGAAAAGAGAGATTCCTCGGCGCGCAGCGCGCCTCGGAATGACAAAAATTTCAGGTCTTCCGCAGCCTACCTGCTCAGTACCACTCCGTCTAGTTCGCGGCCAACTGCGCTGTGAGATCCGCCTGCTTGGCAGTCGTGCCATGCCCGCCGGCAATCAATGCGCCGTTGATGTTGTATTTCCTCAAAACCGCACCCACCGAAGCGGTGGCTTCGGAACGCTCAATCGGCCCGCGCGGTGAGATGAGATCGGTGACATACACGATGTTCGCGTTGCCGGTCACAATGTTTCCGATAAGCATCCCAACAACGTGAGGATTTTTGATGAAGTAGAGGTGGATCTGGGTTACGTCATCCTTGATCGTCATCTCGTCCTTGACCTCGGTGATCTCCGGCGTGCGCGGCTTCTTCTGTAGATCGTCGGCAACGATCGTGTGGACCCCTTTGACATCTTTTTCAAAGTAGGGCTTGTCCGGACTCGGCACGATCACATTCGCGCCATCGGCCACATAGGTTCGCATCCCGCCGGTATGGTCCATGTGCTGATGGGTCAGGATAAGATACTTGATCGGCTTGCCCGGATACTTCGCCTTCGCCGCATCGATCACCCAGCGCGATTGCAACTCGCCATAGGGAGCATCGAAGATCACCAGATAATCCTTCATCGCGATGATCAGATTGTTGGCTGTTCCGCCTTCGACATGTTGCACGTTGGGCGCCAGCTCGACCAGCTTGAGGCCGCCGCCGTTGGGGAAAAGAATGTTGTCGCTGTCCAGGAACCGCGTCAGGAAAAGCCGGCGCATGACCCATTGATAGGGCACGTTGCTGGTCGCCACCGGTTTCGCCGCTGCTTTTACAGAGTCAGGCACCGAAAACGTGTCGGCCGCGATTGCCGGATTGGCGGAAACGTCGCGATAGTTGAATCTGGCCACTTCGACGCCGCCAATTTGCATGGAAAGCGACTGGGCAATCTGCGCGCCATTTACCGCTTTCCAGTCCGTGAGCACGGCGTCGTAGTTGGAATCGCCGTGGATGTTGTCGTCATCTCGCGTGCGGATGGCCGCGGGCAGATGCGTTTTGCGATCGAACAGGATGATATACGTCGTCCCGCCGTCCGCGAAGGAAACGGCCGGCAAGGACTGCGCGCCGAGCTTTTGGGATCCCGCGGCATCGACATTTTTCGGATCGTTCAAGGCCTTGACCAGCAGCCACGGCGAGACGCGCTCGAGTTCGCGAAGTTGCGCCGCCTCGCGGATGCCGGACATGGGCAGACTGCCCTTCTCATCGGTAACGAAGCCGATTGTGGGCAGCAAGGTTTCCGTGTACTTCAGTATGATCGGGTCGGGATATTTCTGATCGCGCACCCATGCGGTGCGAGCGATTCCGTTGGCGAGATCCCAGGTCGTGGTGAACGTCGCATCCCCCATGAAGCGGGTTTCGCCGTCGGGAGCGAAGGATTGTCCCGGCTCCCAGAACTTGGCATCGCCTTTGATGGCGAGGCCCTTCACGCCGCGCAGCGCATCGGCGCCGCCTTCCGCGGCGACGGCCTGTTTCACGAGATCGCCACTTCCTTGAGCCAGCGCCGGCTGCTGCTGAACCATCGCCAGCAGAAACACGGCCATCCACAGTGCGTATTTCATTGGAATTCCTCCGTAGGTGTAACGTTAAGCGGGAATTTCGATTTTGAATTCCGGGCTGTCCGCCACGATACATCCGACCGCCTCAGAACGCAATGCCTGGGACGGTTTTGTAGGACAGCCACTCTTGGCTGTCCCGCGCAATCGCAGCAGGGCGAAAGCGGACAGCCAAGAGTGGCTGTCCTACAAAAATCGCAAACCGGCCTATCGCCCGGGATTTGATGATTTCACGGCGAATGGAAATGCCTTATGATCGAGAGGTTTGTATCGCGCGCGCCGCAAGCGCGCGCTGGAGAAGAAATCCTATGAATACGATTTCCCGTGGAAAACTCTCCGCCATTGCGGCCCTGCTTTTGATCTGTGCGTTTCTTTCCGTCGCCACGGTGCGCGCGGACGAGATCAAGGTCGTCACTTCCGGAGGGTTCACGGCCGCCTATCTGGAGTTGGTCCCCGAATACGAGGGCGCCACGCACAACAAACTGGTGACAGAGTTCGGGCCCTCCATGGGCACGACGCACAACGCCATTCCGATCCGCCTCGAACGCGGCGAAGCGATCGACGTCGTGATCATGGCCGCGCCCGCGCTGGACGATCTGATCAAGCAGGGCAAGGTCCGCCCGGGCACCCGCGTCGATCTGGTCAAATCCTGGATCGGCATGGCCGTCAAGGCTGGAGCGCCACACCCCGACATCAGCACCGTGGACGCGCTGAAGCGCACGCTGCTGGCGGCGAAATCGATTGCGTATTCCGACAGCGCCAGCGGCGTCTATCTCTCCACCGAATTGTTTCCGAAGCTCGGGATCGCCGACCAGATCAAGGCCAAGTGCAGAAAAATCGAGGCCGACCCGGTAGGCGGCGTGGTCGCTACGGGAGAATTTGAGATCGGTTTCCAGCAAATCAGTGAGTTGCGTCCCGTGAAGGGCATCGACATCGTTGGCGTGCTGCCGCCCGGGGCGCAAAGGGTCACGGTGTTCGCCGCGGGCATTCCCACAACGGCAACGCATCCGGAAGCGGCCAAGGCGCTCATCGAGTGGCTTGCGTCACCGGTTGCCTTTGCAGCCATCAAGAAGAGCGATCTCGAGCCAGCAATTCACAGTAAGCAAAAGTAGCACAGGCTTCAGCCTGTGGATTTTAGTCGTTGCAAAGCCTAAACCCCACAGACTGAAGTCTGTGCTACTGGGGGCGCTCAGTGCCCCAAGAGATCCTTGAGAAAGCGCCCCATCGCCACTTTGTATTCATCATCGGCGCGCACTTCCGAGGGGTTTTGCGGCTTCGTGAATCCGTGCGCGGCGCCGCTGTAGAGGTTGACCTCGAAGTCCACCTTGGCGGCGCGGAACTGCGAGATCACGGCATCGAGTTCGTTCATCGGCGCAACCGGATCTTCGGCGCCGTGCAGGATGAGAACGCGTCCCTTGATGTTCTTGGCGGCTTCCGGCGCGAAGTTCTGGAACGCGCCGTGCACCGAGACGAAACCGAGAAGCGGCGCCCCGGTTTCGACCAGCTCGATTCCGGTAGTTCCGCCAAAGCAGTAACCGACCGAGGCCAGCTTCGCCGGATCGACCATCGGCTGCGCCTTGAGGACATCGAACCCCGCCAGGGCGCGCGCACGCATCAGCGGACGGTCCTTGTCGTAGATCGCGATCGTTTCCATCATTTCGGGAACGGTCTTGGGGACGAAGCCCTTGCCGAAAATGTCCTCGGCAAACACCACATAGCCGAGCCCCGCAATCATCCGGGCATCCGCGAGTGTGCCTTCGGAAAAGCCGGACCGGTCGTGGATCATCAACACGCCGGGGCGCTTGCCTTGGACAGCATCGTCATAGACGAGATAGCCGGATAGCGCCGTGCTCCCCTGCTTGTAGTCGATCCACTGGGTTTTGATGGCCGCTTGCGCCGCGCCAGCCTGTAGGAATATGGCAACGGCGGCCAGGACGAAAGACGTGAGACGTGCGATTTTCATTGGCTCCTCCAGAATGCGTTTGCACGACTTCTTAAATACCGGGAAAAGTGGCGCGCCCGGAGAGATTCGAACTCCCGACCCTCTGCTTCGAAGGCACCGGGAGTACACTCTAAGTCGTGTCTTTGCTGTCGCATCCGGGTAGCGTCACTTGCTTCATTGGTTCCAACTGTGTTCCAAGAAACGATTGCTTGGGTAGATACATCAACCGTAGCCAGTCCTCCGGCTCTGAACCTAAGCGATTTCGTCACGTTCGCAACAGTTAACGCATCTTCTGGACTCGGAACAACTAGCGACCTTGTGACCTCTATCGGATGCCAAAGATTTCGTTCAACCCGGCTCGCGAGGTCTCAGCAAGTCTTTCCGGATTCAGTTTCCGCGCGCCGGCTATTAGAGCTGCTTCGCGAATCGTGTCCGTGACCGTATCGAACAGCGTCCCCGCGGCTCTTTCGAGTTCCGCTATTCTTCGCGGATGTAGTTTCGGCGCAACATCATTTCGGAAAAGCTTTTGCAATTCGTCCAGCGTCTCCGAGAACACCTCGATCGTATCGTGCATGTAGAGCAAGTCTTTGGCCCTGTCTTTGTATTCCCGCTGCCCATGGATGAGAATTTTCTGTGCCAGGAAGCTTGCCGGATTGGCGATCTGCACGGTCCGCTTCGGTGACATCGGGTATCCGTTTTCCTCACCGAGCGTTACCTCCCAGGGCGAGAGGAGCAAGATATCGATATAGCGAAGCAGCTGGGACGACACGCCTCCCACTTCTTTCGTCGCCTTCCGCTTCCCGTCTCTGTCGTACTCACTTCCTTCGAGCGGCGCCAGAAATTCGGCGTAGAAACCGCCTCCTTTTCCGTAATGGTAGTGCGTTGCCGGTGGGCGATCCTCTCCGACAAACTCTTCTTGGAAGCCTGCCTCGAGCAGACGCTTCCGCACGGTCGATTCTTCCTTCTTGAGTTTCGGCGGTACGGCGACATCTCCATCCAGCGTTGTCAGCGGAAGATACTCGAGCTTTCTCGCACGAGGATCGAGGCGATAGAGACGATGTGCCCATCCTCCTACGAGAACGACCTCGCCGAGCCAGGGCTCCAGCGCAACGATGAATTTCGAAAACGCTTCGAGTTCGGGATCCTGGTCGCTCATGATTCGGACGACTCCAAGGCGGGAGACAGAATTCTTCGCCAGATAAGATCTGCCTGCTCCTTGCCCCGGGACGGGTGCTGGCTGACATCCAGCCAGACCTGGAGAATATCACTCACCGGCACACCGTCTTTCCGGACAACTCCACGGAAAACACTCTCGCGGTTCCCTGGAATGCGCACATAGAGATCGGCTATTTCTTCCTCCGCATTTCCCGAAAGGCCGAGGTCTTTCAGAGCCTCCGCGTTCATGCGCTCAAGGTAGAGATATGGTTTTGCCCCGTGCACAAAGCCGATGTCGAATGCCTCGGCGGCTTCGAAGAGTCCAAGGCACAACCGTGGCCGCGGCGACGAGAGTTGATCCGCTGGATTCGCAGAGGACATCGCTTCGTCCGACCGATAGGAACGGACCGCGCTCCAGAGCGCCTTTTTCCCCCGGTGAAGAACCCAATGCATCGGGATTTCCAGAACGCGCCGCTGACTCGCAGCAACCCATCGATTCAGCAATTCTCTCAGCCGCACCAGCCGCAATACTCCTGGCCCGGCTTCAAGGAAGCCTTCCTTCGAAAACTCCTCGACGAAACGAAATGCACTCATGACCGAGACACCAGCCGCTTCTGCCAGTTGCGAGGCTCCGTGGTAGTTGGCTCTCGGAGCCGACAAGTACACGTCCGGAATTCGGGGAGCCAGAAGAACCTTGAGCATCCATTGGTTCAAATCCGAAAAGAGCTGCGGCGCGCGCACGTTCGGCGCACGAATGGCGCTTTGCGGATGCCTCGCCGAGCTCAGCGACTCCAACCCGTGACCTGCGAACAATCGAAGACCTTCAAGATCCAATAGTCCAACTGCGATTTCGGGTGCCCGTTCCCGCACAAATTGCTTCGCTTCCTCGGCGACGGATTCCGGGATGCGATTTGCGGCCACGATCGCAACTGGGAGCGGATGTCCCTGCATTACACGGGAATAGTGAGCGGCTTCCAGCGCGGCCTGGGAAAGCAACGGAATCACGCGGTCCTTGCGGCCTTCCGAAGCCCTTTTTAGTTCTACGACGAATTTCTTTCCGCGCCCCGACACGAGGAAGTCGGGCGCAACATTCTTCTCGCGTGGCTGTTCGACGACCTTCCACCCTTCCTGGCGGAAAAGATTCGCCACGACCCGACCGAG
>JBGQJJ010000087.1:0-8500 GCA_041498955.1 Terriglobia bacterium | reverse complement strand
CGCGCACGGCGCCTTGGCTGGCCCAATACCTACACGCTTTCCAAATCGCTCGCCGAATCCATGATCGTGCGTCACGGGGCCGGGCTGCCGATTGCCATTGTGCGACCCTCGATTGTCGAAACTTCCACCGACCAGCCATTTCGCGGCTGGAATGAAGGCATTAACACTTCGGCGCCGCTTTCCTACCTGCTCGGCACTTATTTTCGCCAGTTGCCGACCAACGAGCGCAAATGCCTGGACGTGATTCCCGTGGACATGGTGTGCCGGGGAATGACTCTGATCGCGGCCGCGATCATCGCGCGGCGTCACGAGCCGATCTATCAGCTGGCCACGTCGGCGAGCAATCCGTGCGACATGGGACGCTCGATCGAATTGACCGGCCTGGCGCACCGCAAACACTACCGCTCGCAGCAGAGTCTGGAGAACTGGATGCGCATGCAGTTCGACACGATTCCCGTGTCCAAATCGCGCTACGAGAAATTTTCCGTGCCCGCGCAAAAGGCCGTGGTCAAGGGCATCAATCGCGCCGCTTCGGCGCTGCAGATGAAGAAGCCTCCGCTGGCTCGCCAGGAGCGCGACCTCGCTCGCGTCGAAAAACTGATCGAGCTCTACGAGCCATTCATCCTGCACAACGAGCAGGTCTTTGAAGCCCAAAATGTGCAGTTGCTTTCCGCGGCGCTTCCTACGGAGGAGCACGCGGCCTTCGGTTACGATCCCTCCGCCGTTGACTGGTGGGATTATTGGATTAACATCCATATTCCGGCCTTGCGCCGGTGGGTCTATCCGCTCATCGAAGGGCGCCCGATGGAGGAGCATCCGCACCGCGCTTTTTCCTTGCAGCACGCCGGCAATGGAGCGGATCGCCCGGAAGATCTGCCCCACGCGGGGGCGGCGTCAGGCGCGGGGACCCAAAACTAATCCATGGCCATCTTTCTGACCGGTTCCACCGGCTACATTGGCGCCCACGTCGCCTCCATCCTGCTGGAACGTCACACGGACCGCTTAAACCTTCTGGTGCGGGCGAAAACGGAACAGGAAGCGAACGAGCGCCTCTGGCACGCGCTGCAATTGCATCTGGACTTTCCACGGTTTCGCGATGCGCTCGAAACGCGCATCTCCGTTTTTCGCGGTGATCTCACGGAGCTGCATTTTGGGCTGGCCACGGCGGAATACGCGCGCTTGATCGGCACGACCGAGTCGGTGATTCATTGCGCGGCTTCGCTCAACCGCAAATCCGAAAAAAGCTGCCTCAACGTGAATTTGCGCGGCACCCTCGAAGTCGCGCAACTTGCTCGCCGCGCGCAGGATGCCCACGGTCTGCGCCGCTTCAGCCAGGTTTCCACCGTCGCCGTGGCGGGCCAGCGCAGCCACGAAGTGGTGGCCGAAGACGCTTCCATCGACTGGAACCGCTCCGACTACGACCCGTACGCGCGCACCAAAAAATTCTGCGAGCACATGGTGCGGGAACTCCTCCCCGATGTTTCTCGAACCGTGTTTCGTCCGAGCATCGTGCTTGGCGACAGCGGCCGCCCCGAAACGACGCAATTCGACATGGTGCGCGCATTCGTGTTTCTCGCGGGTTTGCCGGTTTTGCCTTTTCGCTCGAACGACCGGATCGATATCGTCCCGGTCGACTACGTCGCCGAGTCCGTCGTTGCGCTGCATCAGAAACCGGATCCGGAACATGAGATCTACCACCTCTCTTCGGGCACGCGTTCGGAAACGTTTGGCCAGCTCACGCGCGCGCTCGCCGAATCCGCGGGGAAAATGCAGCCGCTATTCTGGCCGGGGCTCGAGCGGAATTTCTCTTCCGTCGTAAATTGGCTGTCGAATTCCCGCGGCCCGGCCGGCCGCAGCGCATCTCTCTTGAAAGTATTCATGCCGTACCTCGTCTGGGACACGGTGTTCGAGAACTCGCGCGTCGTCGCCGAAATGGGCCGCGCACCGGAACCATTTTCCAAGTATTGCTACCCGTTGCTGCGATTCAGCCGCGACAATCATTTCTCCTATCCCTACGAGCCATGGCCTGGGTCCGCCGATTTGGTTCGCGAAGACGCGGCGGCCGGCGTGGGATCGGCGCGAGGGTCCCGGCCATGATGGACTTCATCCTGGAAGCGTGGACCAGTGCGTACATCGAACTCTCCAGCGCGCTTTGGAAGTTTGGCGCGGGGCGTCCCTGGCAGCCCGGCGAGAAACTGAAGCTGCTCTTTGCGGGATACAACGGCACGCGCAACACGGGCTCGGACGTTCGCGTCGAGGAAATGCTGCGGCAAGTTCGGCGCGTTCTGGGCGAGGAAAATCTCGCACTCAGCGTGATGTCCCAGAATCTGGACTGGAGCCGCGGCTATTTTGGCGATGCGCGCCAGGTATTTCTTCCGGACATCTATCCCCCGTGTCTGTTCCGCGAAGTGAGGCCGCATCATGGCGTGATCGCTTGCGAAGGGTCGATGTTCAAAAGCAAATTCGCGGATGCGCTGACCACGATGTTCATCGGCGCCCTCGGAATTGCTTCGGCGGAAAACAAATTGTCGGTTGGGTATGGCGCCGAAGCGGGCTACATGAACCCGATGCTGGAAAAGATGTGCGCCCGTTATTGCCGCCGTTCGTTGATCATCACGCGAAACGAGGAGTCACAAACCGTGCTCAGCAAACTGGGAGTGGCGAGCGAAGCCGGCACGGACACCGCATGGACATTCGAGCCGCACCCTCCTGAATATGGCAGAAAAGCCCTGGTCGATGCCGGGTGGGACGGGCAGACTCCGGTGCTGGCGGTCTGCCCGATCAATCCATTTTGGTGGCCGGTGACGCCATCCACGCCGAAGTTCTTAGCGCACGCATGTTTCGGCGCATACAAGGAAAGCCACTATCGCACGATTTATTTTCACAAATCGGGTTCCGCGGTCGATGCCGCGTTCAAGAAATATCTGGCCGCGCTGGCGCAAGGCATAAAGGCGTTTCGGAGCAAGCATCGCGTATTCCTGATTCTTGTCGCCATGGAAAGGCTGGACACGCGGGCGTGTGACGAGCTCGCGCCGCAATTGGGCGGCGCGCCAGTGTTCAGCGCCGATGATTTCGACATGTACCAAATCGTAAGCATACTGCGTTGCTCCAGCCTGATGGTTTCCTCGCGCTATCACGCCATCGTCACTTCGATGCCTTCTCTCGTGCCTTCGGCGGGAGTCACCATGGATGAGCGCATCCGCAACCTGCTGCGCGAGCGCGGCCACGAGCACTTGCTCCTTACGGTGGAAGATCCAGATCTCGGGGAGAAACTCGCCGGCGTCATGGATCGCCTGGCCGCGGAAGCCGATGCCGTGCGTGACGGCGTGGCTCGGTCCGTCGTTCGCAATTTGAAAACCATGGCGCGTATGGGCGTCTTCCTGGAGCGAGCGGTTCATCAGCAATATCCGGAGTTCCCGGTGCGATCCGGCGTGCGCGGCTGGGAAGAATATCTGCCGCCGCTCAGCCCTAATTTGGAGAGGCTGCTCAACGCGTATGAAGGCGCGGCAGCGGCCGGAGACTAGTTCGTAGCACAGGCTTCAGCCTGTGGGGGTTGTCCTACTCCGCGCGAAAAATCCACAGGCTAAAGCGTGTGCTACTAAGACACCATGAATTTCCTGGAGAATATTTTTTCAAAATTTCGGGAAGCCGCCGGCCGTGTGGTTTTGTCTGAAGCGCAAGCGGGGGGCGATCGAACCGCGACGGGTTCGGACTTGCTTGGTCAAATCGCCGCCGCGCGCGCTTTCTTGCGCGCTTCATGACTTGCCAAGGGAGACCGCTGCGCGCTGGTCGCGCCGAACAGCATCCGGTGGGCCGCGCTCGATCTCGCGATTCTCGCGGAGGGACTCATCGCCGTTCCGATGTACGCTCGCCAAGCCGCGGGCGAACTCGCCGCGATGCTGCGCGACGCCGGGCCTGGATTGATTTGCTGCGGCGATGCGGCGCTTCGCGATGCGATCTCGGCGGCGTGGCCGGATCCGCCGCGGTTTGTATTGTTTGACGAACTTTTCAGCTCTGCTCCGCCGTCCGCATCGAGCGCGCCTCCCTCGCCCGTTGCCCTTTCTCCGCAGGACACGGTCGCCATTCTGTACACGTCGGGGACTTCCGGCGAAGCCAAGGGCGTAATGCTGACGGCTGGCAATCTCGATCACATGCTGTCCTGCACCAAGACGCGCCTCGACGAGTTGATGGGGCCGCGCAATGTGCCGGACCGGGTGTTTCATTACACGCCGCTTTGTTTCGCCGCTTCGTGGATTCTGTTGCTATCGTGCCTGTCCCGCACAAGCGTCTTTACATTTTCGATGGACCTCACCAGGCTCGCCGACGAAATCCGCTCCGCTGCGCCGAACTACTTCCTCAACGTTCCACTGCTGCTGGAGCGAATGCGTACCGGAATCAAAGACAATCTTCGCAAGCGTGGCGGGACAATCGCGAAAGTTTTCGACCACGCGCAGGATGCCTGGTTTCGTCTGGATGCCAAGACGCCGCAGGCGTGGGATTTTTTCTGGCTGGGACTGGCCGGCCTAGTGATTTTTCCCTCCATCCGCAAACGATTGGGACCGAATCTTCGCGCGATGATTTGCGGCTCCGCTCCTCTCGCTCGCGAAACGGAGCTCTTTTTCATGATGCTCGGAATCCCTGTATTGCAGGGGTACGGCCTCACGGAAACCACGGGAATCTGCACCTTGGACGATCCGCGGCACGTCGAGCCGGGACGCGTCGGCCCAGCGATTCCGGGCATCGAAATGAAGCTCGGCGAGAACAGCGAAATCATTGTGCGCGGCCCCAATGTTTTTCCCGGCTACTGGCGCCGGCCGGAACAAACGGCCTCCGTGCTGCGAGATGGATGGTTCCACACCGGCGACCAGGGCGAGGTGGACGCCAACGGAAATTGGCGCATCACGGGAAGGCTGAAAAATCTCATCATCCTCAATTCCGGGCATAATATTGCGCCGGAACCCATCGAGGAAGAATTATTTCGCGCTGTCCCCGGCGCGCAGCACGTCATGCTCGTCGGGAATGGCCGCAGCTTCCTCGCGGCCATCATCACAGGTACGGCTGCCAGCGACGAAATAGATTTGCAATTGGAACGCATAAATGGTCCGCTGCCTCACTACCGCAAAATTCGCAGGTATCACGTGGCGCAGGAATTGTTTACCATCGAAAACGGCCTGCTCACGGCCAACGGAAAATTGCGGCGTGATACGATCTCCGCGCGCTTTGCGGCGGAGATTGAGCGGATGTACGCAAAGCAAGAGTAGAAATGATTTCGGAGGTCGGGGCTTGAGCCCCGACATTCACGGCCGGTTTTTCAGGGGCTTTAGCCCCTGAAGCTTCAGGGCCTAAAGGCCATTTTTGCGCGGCCATGATTGTCCGACCTGAAGGTCGGACCTCCTAAAAAGCAAACTCAAAATCGATTGCGTCTGATTGATGGAAATCAGGACCGCACGAGGTATCGCATCAGCGAAGGCTGAACGCATGGACGAATACAAAGGAAAAACGCTCTCGTGGCGGCTGGCCGACGGCGTCGTCGAACTGGCGCTCGATCGTCCTCCGGCCAACGAGATTGGCGTCGCCATGCTCGAGGATCTGGAGCGCTTCGCCTCCTCTCTTCCCGCCCTGGAATCGAAGGCCAGCGCGCTTATCCTTTACAGCGAGCAGAAAGCGGGTTTCTCCGCCGGCGCGGACCTGCGCGAACTGTACGAACAAGCGCGAAAGACGGACGCGTCCTCCGCCGCGAAGGGAGTCCGCGAATTCCTCGAACGAATTCATGCCGTGCTCAATCGACTGGATGCTTCGCCGCTCACGACCATCGCCGCCGTTCACGGCGTGTGTTTCGGCGGCGGATTCGAGCTGGCGCTGACTTGCGATCTGATCATCGCGGACAAGATGGCGCGTTTCTGCTTTCCGGAATTGCGGCTCGGACTGATCCCCGGCTTCGGTGGAATTCCGCGGCTGAAGCGCGATATCGGCAACGCCGTAGTGCGCGATCTCCTGCTCACCGGGCGAAGCATCAATGCCACCAAGGGGCTTTCCGTAGGCCTCGTGAGCCAGGTAGCCGCGGAAGGCAAAGCTCTGCGCCTCGCGCGCTCGACCGCCGCGCAGACAACAAAATTCGATCGCGCGACCGCTGCGGCCGCGAAGCGCTTCATCAAGCCGCTGCCCGCGGAAGAACTGCGGCGCGAAATCGACATTTTCTGCGAGCTCTTCACGCGCCCCGCGGTGATGGAAGGCCTGCGCAAGTTCGTCGAAAACGCAGGTCCGCATCCGTATCTGCCGTGAGATTTTTGTAGGACAGCCACTCTTGGCTGTCCGGGTTTGCCATGCTGAAAGTGGGGGGACAGCCAAGAGTGGCTGTCCTACAAAATTTCAGTACAAATGCTATCTTCTTGTAAAATGGATCCAATCATGAAAACAATCGAACAAACGACGGACGAAATCTTGAATCTTGCCGCAATCCATTTCAAATTTCCGCGCGCCGAGCTTCGTCCGGGCGACGATTTCTATAAAAAGCTGGGCATCGACAGTCTACAGGCGCTCGAACTGCTCACGCGCCTCGAAAATCACTTCGGCGTGGAGCTTCCCGACTACGAGGTCCAAGGCGTCAGCGACTTCCATACACTTGCCACCCGCATCCAGGCAAGGCTCTGAGCGGCAAACGGAATAAAGCGAATCCTCCGATGAAATCCCCATATAATCTTGCTTCTCTCTGTATTTGCGTGCCTCTGCGGCAATCCTGATGCTTGATTTGGCGAAATACGATTCGCTGGGAGCGGCGCTGCGCGATGCACTCGCGCGCTGGCCCGAAGAAATCTGCCTGATCGAAGCGGACCGCGACCACGAGCGCTCTCGGCTCACTTACCTTCAGTTCGGCGAAGCCGCCGAGCCCGTGGCGGCAGCCCTCGAAGAATTGGGATTTGCCGCCGGAGATCGCGCCGCGATCATCATGACCAATCAGCCCAAGTGGCTGATATCGGCTTACGCCGTGTTCTTCGCGGGCGGCGTTCTCGTTCCGCTCGATTACAAACTCTCCGCCGCCGAACATCTTCAATTGCTCGCGCACTCAAAAGCCCAGATTCTGTTCGTCGAATATCCGCTGTGGCGCGCCATCACGCAAGCGCCCGCGTTTCGCGAGCACAAACTGCGAACGGTGCTCGTGACCGAAGCGCCGCCAAACGCCGATCTTGCGGGAGGCGTGCGCTGGGAGGAATTTCGCGGGGCGCGCGCGCCCAAATTCCGTCCGCGCACGCAAATGCACACGGCCTGCATCGTCTATTCGTCTGGCACGGGAGGCCACCCCAGGGGCTGCGTGCTGACGCACGACAACTATCTCGAACAATGTGCCGCGGTGACGCCGGTTTTTCCGTTCTGGCCCGGCGCGCGATATTTGAGCATCATCCCAACCAATCATGCGATCGATTTCATGGGCGGCTTTCTCATGCCGTTTACCGGCGGAGGGACGGTCGTTCATCTGCGGACGTTGCGGCCGGAATTCATCCGCGAAGCCTTCACAAAATATAAGATCACTTACATGGCGGTGGTGCCCCTGATCTTGAAAAATCTGCAACGCAGTTTGCGCGAGAAATTCGCGGCGCTGCCCCCCGCAAAAAGAAAAATGCTCGACGCGCTGATCGGCGTAAATCGCGCGCTCACGCGCGGAAAGCCGCGCCCCGGCCTGAGCCGCGTGCTGTTGAAGGACGTTCACAAGGCTTTCGGCGGAGGCCTGCAAGCGCTGCTCGTCGGCGGCGCGTTTACCGAACCCGCCACGATTGAATTTTTTCACGACATTGGCATCCCCATTTACAATGGCTACGGTTGCACGGAGGCGTGCACCGCCATCACACTGAACGATCTCCGGCCCTTCCGGCCCGACACCGTCGGCAAACCCGTTCGCGGGATGGAAATTCGCATCGCGGAACCCGACGCGGACGGAATCGGCGAAGTGGCCGTCCGCAGCAAGACGGTAATGTCCGAGTATCTGGACGATCCCGAAATGACGGCGGAAACCATCGTGAAGGGCTGGCTCATGACCGGCGACCTCGGCCGCGTCGACGCGACGGGCCATTTGCAACTTTTCGGCCGCAAGAAAAACATGATCGTCACCGCCGAAGGAAAGAATATTTATCCGGAAGACATCGAAAACAATTTTGAGGGGATTGCGGTGAAGGAGTTCTGCGTCTTCGCTACAAACTACATCTGGCCGCAACATACGATGACCGGCGAGCAACTCGTGCTGGTGCTCCATCCTGAGCCGGGGCACACCGTGAACGACGCGCTGCTCCAGGAACTTTCCCGGCGCAACGCGCAGCTTTTGAACTACAAGCGTGTCTCCGGCTACGTTGCCTGGGAGCAGGATTTTCCCCGCAATGCCGCGATGAAAATCAGGCGCGTCATCCTTGCCGGACAAATCGGCAAGCAACTCGACCGCGGCGCGGTGGTCCCCTTGTGAACGAAGGCTATTTCACGATCGTGAATCCGGCGGCAGGCGGCGGACGCTGCG
>JBGQJJ010000086.1:0-8559 GCA_041498955.1 Terriglobia bacterium | reverse complement strand
GTCGCGAGCATGCGCATCATGTCCCGCATGGGAAAAGTTGCGCTGGACCGCCTGGGCAGTTCCACGGATTTTGTTCCAGGGCTCCATTCCCTGGGAGATTTGAATCCTGACCGCCGCTACGTGGCGCACTTCCCCGAAGAAAAATTAATCTGGAGCATCGGATCCGGGTACGGCGGGAACGCGCTCCTTGGCAAGAAGTGTTTCGCCCTGCGCATCGCGAGCTGGATGGCGCGCGAGCAAGGCTGGATGGCCGAGCACATGCTCATTCTGGGCTTGGAATCCCCCGCCGGAAAAGTGACCTACATGGCGGCGGCGTTTCCGAGCGCCTGCGGCAAGACCAACCTTTGCATGATGGTATCGGCGCTCGAAAACGAGGGCTACCGCGTGTGGACCGTGGGTGACGACATCGCCTGGATGCAAGTCGGCCCGGACGGCTACCTGCACGCGATTAATCCCGAAGCCGGCTTCTTCGGCGTGGCTCCCGGCACGAATGAAAAAACAAATCCGAATGTGATGGCGGCGCTGCGCAAGAATACGATCTTCACGAATGTTGGGCTGACTCCGGCGCGCGAGCCCTGGTGGGAAGGCATGAGTGACGATGCACCCTCCGGCATGATGGATTGGCAGGGCCGCGCGTGGACGCCGTCGAACGGCCCCGCGGCGCAGGCGAATTCACGGTACACCGTGCCGGCGGTTCAGGCGCCTTCGATTTCTCCGCGCTGGGAAGATCCAGGCGGAGTGCCCATCTCCGCATTCATTTTCGGCGGCCGACGCGCGCGCCTGGCTCCCCTGGTGTACGAAGCGATGAACTGGCAGCACGGCGTTTACGTCGCCGCGACGATGGCGTCGGAAACGACCGCGGCGATCACCGGCGCGGTGGGCGTGACGCGCCGCGACCCGATGGCCATGCTTCCCTTCTGTGGTTACAACATGGGCGACTACTTCGGGCACTGGCTCGAAATGGGGAGGAACATCCCGCATCCGCCGAAGATTTTCCATGTGAATTGGTTCCGCAAGGGCGCCGACGGAAAATTCCTGTGGCCGGGCTATGGCGAAAATGCGCGCGTCCTGAAGTGGATGCTCGAACGGATCGAGGGAAAGGCCGCGGCCACGGAAACTCCCATTGGCGCGGTTCCCACCGCGAACGCGATTACGCTCGACGGCATCAGCGTGTCCCGCGAAACCATGAACGAACTGTTGCGCGTCGAGTCCGCCGATTGGGCCAAGGAACATGCCGACGTCGGAGAATTCTTTAAGAAATTCGGCGATCGCTTGCCGGAAGAAATCCGCGAGGAACACAATCGCCTGGGCGAGCGTCTCCAGGGCGTTCCCGTCGTTCGGAAATAAGCTCTCGATTGGCACTTGCTTGTCACTGGATGTGCCTACCAACGAGGCAAGACGTTCCAAGGTGAAACTTGGCAATGTAGCTCGCCAATATTGAATCTGCGTTTCCTGCAAGTTCAGCTTGTCTTTGATTTTTCCCGCTGCTAACATCCGCTGCTTGCTAAATCCGATGCGACCACGCACGCGAATCAGTCAGCAATTCGATTCAGCGCAATTCGCCATCTGGCTTCTGCTTCTCCTCGCCGGCGGCCTGAGCCTTTCCGGATGCCGGCTCGGAGCCACGGATGTAGCGGCCCGCGGCCAGGAAGTTTTCCAGACGTGCGTTCCTTGTCACAACGCGGACGGATCGGGGAATCCCACGGTCGGCGCGCCGAATATCGCGGGCATGAAACAGTGGTACGTGCAGGCGCAACTGCAAAAGTTTCGCGCCGGCTCGCGCGGGATGCAATTCAACGATGTGGAAGGGATGCGCATGCGCCCCATGGCGTTGAGCGTGACCACGGATGCGGATGTGGAGGCTGTGGCACGCTACGTGGAGAGCCTCCCGCCCGTTACGCATCCTCCCGCGCTGAAGGGCGACGTTCACGCCGGCGACAACCAGTTTCACCTCGTGTGCGCCGCCTGCCACGGAGAAAATGGCCAAGGCAACCAGGACGTGAAGGCCCCGCGGCTGGCCGGAATTGATGATTGGTATCTGGCGACGCAATTGAGAAAATTCAGAACCGGCGTTCGCGGGAACAATCCTAAAGACATCGAAGGCAGATTGATGCGGCCCATGGCGCGTGGACTGGCGAGCGAAGACGCGGTCCGGAACGTGGTTGCCTATATCGATTCACTGAAGCCTTAGGTCAGGACAAGAGCAGGAGAAGCGTTCCATGGATCATGCCGAGACATCGTCCGATCAGGTGGCCAAGACCGTTTTTTGGGCCATCGCTCTTTCAACAGCAGCTTTTGTCGCAGGAGTATTGATTTTAATCCGGTAGCTGGAGCCCCAATGCTGGAGCGGTATCTAACAGCTGCATCGACCTACGCACACTGGATCGATTACCAATTCTTGTTGATCGCGGTGCTGGTGGGATTCTGGCTGATTCTCGCGGAAGCCGTGATGTTTTGGCTTATTTTCAAGTTTCGCGCGAAGGACGGGCGTCCGACGCAGTACATCACCGGGGAAGAGAAACAGCAGACGCGGTGGATTACGATTCCCCACTTTCTCGTCATCCTATGCGACCTCGTCATCATCGTGCCCGCGATCATGGTCTGGTACAACATCAAGCAAGTCCTGCCTCCGCCCGACGAGACGGTCCGCGTGATCGGCCAGCAATGGGCCTGGAGTTTTCAGGAAGCGGGTCCGGACGGCGCCTTGGACACGGCGGATGACATTCGCATGGTGGGCGAACTGCACGTCAAGGTGAATACGACGTATCACTTTGAACTGATGTCCCGCGATGTGGTTCACAGTTTTTCCGTTCCGGCCTTTCGTCTGAAGCAGGATGCGCTGCCCGGACGCACCATCGCGGGCTGGTTTCGCCCCAATCGCGTTGGCACGTACGATATTCAATGCACGCAGATGTGCGGCATCGGCCATGCCATGATGGCGGGCCGAATTATTGTCGAAACGCAGCAGGACCATGCCGCCTGGTTGATGCGCAACTCCAACCCGGCCGTGGCTGAACAGCGGGACCCACCCGCTTCCGCCACCGATGGCGGCTTGACAATGGCGGAGATGCGGCGATGAGCACGCAAGTGGTACACGCCGAACCAGGGATTCTTAAGAAGTATTTCTTTTCTACGGACCACAAAATCATTGCCATGCAGTATTTGTTTACCGGCATGGCGATGGCCTTGATCGGCGGCTTCTTCGCGTATGTGTTCCGCATGCAATTGGGCTTTCCCAATCAGCATGTCCCCGGATATGGAATCGTCACGCCAGGAAAGTACAACGCGCTGGTCACCATGCACGGCAGCATCATGATTTTCTGGGTAGCCATGCCGGTGCTCATCGCCGCATTCGGAAATTTTCTGATCCCCCTGATGATCGGATGCGACGATATGGCGTTTCCGCGAATCAATCGCCTCTCCTATCAGATTTTCCTGTTGAGTGCCTTGGTTCTTCTCTCTTCTTTTTTGGTAAAAGGCGGCCCGTTCGGCGGCGCCTGGACGGCGTATCCTCCGCTTTCCGCGGTTGGCGCGTACAACTTGACCCCGATCGGCGCCACACTCTGGCTGATCGCGGTCGCGCTGGAATTCGTCGCGTTCTTACTGGGCGGCATCAACTTCACCGTCACCACGATGAATAGCCGCGCCCCGGGCATGAAAATGTACGATATCCCGCTAGTGGTTTGGATGATCGTGCTCGCCAGCGTGATCTTCATGGCTTCGGTGGGGCCCTTGGTCGCCGGGGCGATCATGTTGCTGTTTGACCAGACCATGTCCACGGGGTTCTTCGATCCGACGCGCGGCGGCGATCCGCTGTTGTGGCAGCATCTTTTCTGGTTCTTCGGCCATCCCGAGGTGTACGTCGTATTGCTTCCGGCCTTGGGGATTGTGGCGGAAGTCGTCGCGGTGTTTGCCCGCAAGAAAATTTTCGGCTACAAAACCGTCCTCTACACGACTTGGGCCGTCGGGTTCCTGAGCTTCGTCGTGTGGGCGCACCATCAATTTGTGGCCGGGATTGACCCGCGCATGGCCAACATTTTCTCGGTCACGACGCTGCTGATTTCGGTCCCTATTACGGAAATGGTGTTTCTATACATCGCAACGCTCTACGGCGGATCGATCCATCTGGACACGCCCATGCTCTGGGCTTTGGCATTCATCGGGGAATTCATGATCGGCGGCGTGACCGGAATCTTCCTGGGTTCCTCCGGCACGGACATCTATTTGCACGATACGTATTTCATCATCGCGCATTTCCATTACACGTTCGTTCCCATCGCCATTATCGCCGTGTATGCCGGACTGACTTTTTGGTATCCGAAAATGTTCGGCCGCATGCTCAACGAGACGCTCGGAAAAATCCATTTCTGGGGCACGGTGATTCCCTTCAACGTGATTTTTATTCCGCTCTTCATTACCGGTACCGCCGGAGATCAGCGGCGCGTCTACAGTTACGCCCAGTTCGCGGAGCAGTCGCGGCCCGCGCTGCAGCATCTGCGCACCACTTCCACGATCGCGCTGCTCGTCATGCTGTCTTTCCAACTGGTCTTTCTGTTCAATTTTTTCTGGAGCCTGCGCAATGGCAAAAGCGCCGGCGCGAATCCGTGGAGGTCCGCGACGCTCGAGTGGACGGTCCCTTCGCCGCCCCCGCACGGAAATTTTGCCGAGCTGCCGACCGTGTACCGCGGCCCCTACGAATATGGCCTGCCGGGCCGCGCGGATGACTTTTTGCCGCAGAACGTTCCCGAGTAGGCCCGTCGGAGAAATGGACTCATGAGCGCAAGCGCCAAGCCAATTGCCAATACCCGAAGCGCCACTGGAATTCCGACCGCGCGGTTGATTACCTGGTGGGTGATCGCCTCGGAAATCGTGATCTTCGGCGGCCTGCTCGCTTCCTACATCATGCACCGGGTCGGGCACCCGGAATGGGCCGATGCCGCATCGCACACCAATACCTGGGCGGGGGCATTTAATACATTCGTGCTCCTGACGTCGAGCTTGTGCGCCGTGCTGGCTCACAAAGCAGCGGACGGGCACGATGGTCCCAAGGCCGCGAAATTGCTCCGCCTGACTTCGCTCGGCGGATTGATCTTCCTGACGGTCAAAGGTTTTGAATGGACCAAGGACATTCACGAAGGGTTCGTGCTTTCCTCGGGCGGTTTTTGGTCGTTCTATTACACGCTCGCCGGATTGCATGGCCTCCACGTCCTCGCGGGGATGATCATCATGCTGATCGTTGCTGCGGACGCGGCGAAAAATCAGGAATTGCAGCGCGTGGAATGTATCGGGCTGTACTGGCACTTCGTGGACATCGTTTGGATTTTCCTGTTTCCGTTGCTGTACATCGCCCGGTGAGGAAAAATGACGAGGAACCATGACGACTGAAGCTCACGTTCATCATCCCAACTACGTCAAGGTGTGGGCCATCCTCGTGGTGTTGCTCCTCGTGAGCGTCGTCGGCTCCATGTCCCATGTCCGCGCAGTGCTCCTCATCGCCGCCTTCGGAGTTGCGGTCGTCAAAGCGTATCTCGTCGCCAAGAATTTCATGCACATCACCGTTGAAAAGCGCTGGGTGCCGTATCTTTTGGTCATGTGCCTCCTCTTTATCGCGATTCTATTCGCCGGGGTGGCTCCCGATGTGATGAAGCACAGCGGCCTGAATTGGAACAAGAATCCGGCGAGTCAGTCTGTGCAATCCGGTGCGAGCGCGGCGCCCAAAAATGAGTAGCCCAACCACAACCATCGACCCGCGATTGGCCCATGCAGCGCCGGACAATGGGAAGCGACTGCCCAACTCCGTTCTGGCCATGATCATTTTTGTCGTTGCCGAAGTTATGTTCTTCGCGGCCTTGATGAGCGCCCACACCATCGCGCGCGCCACGGTGCCCGGTGGCGTCTGGCCTCCCGCCGGCCAGCCGCGCCTGCCGGTCGAACGAACTGCGTTCAACACAGCGATTTTGCTTTTGAGCGGCGTGTTGTTGTTTGTAGCGAACCGGCGCTCGCGCGCCGGCTACGAAAAGGCGCGTCCTTATCTTGCGGGCGCCATCGCCACTGGAATTGCCTTCGTGCTGCTGCAAGGAGTGGAATGGGTCGCCCTTCTCCGCGAAGGCTTGACGATGACTTCCAGCGCCCACGGCGCGTTTTTCTATCTGATCGTTGGCGCGCACGCGCTCCACGCCGTAGTCGCCATCGCCGTGCTGACGGCGATCTATTTCCCGATGCGCCGCGGTACGCTCGCGCCTTCGACCTTTGCGGCGACACAGGTGTTCTGGTATTTCGTCGTCCTTCTTTGGCCTGTGATTTATTTGCGCGTCTATTTGTGAGGGGCCTATGCGTAGCTTAAAATTTGCAACACGTTTTCTCATCGCCGCAGCTGGAGCAACGCTGATCCCTGCGGCAGCAGCGGCGTGCCCCGCCTGCATGGTCGGCGACCCCAAAACCGCCGGAACCTACTTCGGAATGACGGTAGTCATGAGCGCGCTTCCTATTCTCCTAGTCTGCGGAATCGGCTATTGGCTGTGGCGGCGCCATTCGTAGGACAGGCTTCAGCCTGTCTGCCTTTCGCCCGCACAATAATCAAAACCAGACAGGCTGAAGCCTGTCCTACTCACAAAATGGACTGAATTTCCTCGTCAATCGAGATGTGCGTCTGCTCGAATCCGTTGATGTTATAGGCGGGGCCGGAAACCTGGCTGAAGTGAAAAAATCGGCTGATGTGGTAATCCTCGTCCAGCGCTCCGAAAATGCGCTCGGCTTCGCTCGGTTCCAGGCCAAAATCCGCGAGCGGCGCAAGGAAAGCAAAACCGCCCGCAATGGCCAGATATTTCTCGACAATTTGACGCAGCGTCATTGTTTATGGCGGGCTGCAAGTACAGCCCGCACCCGGCGTTCAGATCCAGACGTACGCGCCGGAATCTCCATACGGCGCATTGACGTAAAACAGATTCGCCTCTTCCACTTGTCCCAGGGCCTCGCACAATTTCGCGGCCCCGTGCCTGGCGCAGAAGAGCGCCCCGGGCGAACTTTGGATCCGCTCCGTCTGGTCGAGGCTGGAAACTTCGCGCCGCGAAATCCATAGCCAGGTTGCCGGTCTGCCGCAATCGCTGCACGCGCCATCGAGTTCATCAAGACGCGTCAGGATCGCGGCGGCTACTTCGGAACGCAGGCCCGCGGCGGCGAAATCTTCCCGGCCCAGAAAAAAATATTGCGTAAAACTCTCGCCGTCCGGTTCGAACGCAACCACGCGGCTCGGGCTAGCCGCCAGCTCCGGCTCCAAGAGGCCCGCAAGGCAATCGAAACAGACCGAAACTTCCGGCCGCGCGGGATTGCGGCGCAGCCTGGCCTTGCCGCGAAGATAAAGCGTGTCCGGGATGAACGTGGCCATCCAGTGGTGTCCGCTTTCCAGATGGACGCACTCCGCCGGCCAGCGCATCAGCCGCGCCCACAAGCTACGCGAACCCGGACGAATCGAAATTCCCGGATAAGCCTGATCCACGTTGATTCGCGCCATATCGCGGCGATGTTACCAGAATCCGGGACAGCGCTCGAAAAAATCCGCTATCATGGATCGTTCGAGACCGCGCCTTTGACTGGCTCCCGGACGGTGAGAGAATTTGCTGTAGCCCGGGTCTTCAGACCCGGGGATTTTTTGTCGCCGGCAGCAAGATGTTCACGACATGCGAGACCTGCAGGGCGGGGTGCGCGTGGCTGCAGAAAACCCCCGCCTCTGAAGAGGCGGGCTACAGCAGCGCTAATGGCTCGCCCTGCGAGAATCGCAAATCATTCTTTTCAAATTTTAGGAGGCTTCATGCCGATTGCAGTAGGACAGCCCGCTCCCGACTTCACCCTGAAAGACCAATCGCAAAAGGAAATCAAGCTTTCCGACTTCGCGGGCAAGCGCAACGTCGTCCTGATTATTTACCCGCTCGACTTCAGCCCGGTCTGCACGAACGAACATGCCTGCTTCGTGGGGGATTTGAAGAAGTTTGAATCGCTCGACGCGCAGGTTCTGGGCTTGAGCGTGGACAGCGTGTGGACGCACAAGGCCTTTGCCGAAAAAATGGGAATTACCTACCCGCTTCTCGCCGATTTTCATCCCAGGGGCGCCGTGGCCGAAAAATTCGGCGTCTATCTCGCGGAAAAAGGCATCCGCGTGCCATACGAGCAGGTCAACATCGTGAACGGCGAGAACCGCACTCCCGAGTTTCTGAAGAAGAACCCGCTCGGCGGCCTGCCCGTCCTCGAGCTCGATGACGGCAGCCATCTGACCGAGTCGCTCGCGATCATGGAATATTTCGAAGACCTGCACGCGACCCCGCCGATGCTCGGCTCGACGCCGCTCGAGCGCGCGCAGGTCCGCGCCCTCGAGCGCATCGCGGAGCTCGGAGTCCTGTCGCGCACCGCTCAGATCTTCCAGAATACGCATCCGTTCATGGCGGGCCGACTGAAGCAGTCTGCCGATGCCGCGGAGAACGCGCGCAAGCAGCTCGCGGGCTTCTTGACGGCGCTCGACGCGATGGTGGGCGGCCGGCCGTTCGTCGCCGGCGAGCGGCCGACGAT
>JBGQJJ010000085.1:0-8566 GCA_041498955.1 Terriglobia bacterium | reverse complement strand
GGCCGCGTCCAAGGCGCGGTCAACATCGTTCACGCGGAATTCCAGGACGCTCACCACGTCGCCGACGCCGGCCAGGTTTTGCGCGGCGGGCAGCTTGGCGAAGACCCAATTGGCGTCGTAGTCGTAGAAACCGGAATTGAACACGCCAGAGACGCGAAAACGGCGCGAGCGCGGCACCATTCCGTAGGGCGTGAGCCGGCCTTCGGGGCTCGTTAGCGTAACGTAATCCCCGGTGCGGATGTTGAGCTCGTCCGCCATGAGGTGGCCCACGACGATGGAATCGAAGCCGTCGGCGTCCGCCGTAAAATCCGCCGCACCGGAAACGATTCGGCGTAAAGCATCATCGAAGCGGCGCTCGCGTTCGGGATCGATTCCCTTGATCACCACGCCGCGCGCGTGGCCGGCTCCGGAAAGCAGCACGGTCAGATAAATCGCGGGCGCCACGCTGCGCACTCCGGCGACGTGGCTCAGCTTTTCGGCGAGCGCGCCGTAATCCTCGATGCCCTCCGCGCCGGGCCGCGTCAGGTTGACGTGAGCCGAGACGCCGAGCAAGCGGTCCTGGATCGTGCGGCGGAAGCCCGTGTTCATCGAAAGCGCAATCACAAGCGTCGCAACGCCCGCGCCGATTCCGATCACGGAGAAGAGCGTCACGAGCCGCAACACCGCGGGCTTATAAGGCGACCGCAAGTAGCGCCGCGCGACCAGCCACGCAAATCTCATTTCTTTTCGCCTGAATCCTGTTGTGTGGAATCGGAGGCGCCCGCAGCGGCGGCTTGTCCCGTGGCTTCGGGCCGCAACAAGGGAAATAGGATGACTTCTCGGATGGAATGGGAATCGGTGAACAGCATGGTGAGGCGGTCGATCCCGATGCCTTCGCCCGCGGCAGGAGGCATTCCGTGCGCCAGCGCGCGGATGTAATCCATATCCACTTCGCGCGGCGCTTCCTCGCCTCCCGATTCGACCTGTTCGCGGAAACGGCGTTCCTGCTCGATGGGATCGTTCAGCTCGGAAAAAGCGTTGCCGAGTTCCATCCCGGCAACATAGATCTCGAAGCGCTCGACGAGCGAAGGATCGTCCTTGCGGCATTTCGACAGCGGCGAAATTTCCGTCGGGTAATCATACAGAATTGTGGGCTGGATCAATTGAGGCTCGGCGAGAGTTTCAAACAGCAAGCCGGTAATTTCGCCGTCCTTCATGTCCGCGAGTCCCAGCAAAGGTTCGCGGCCTTCGGACTGCGCCCAGGAGTTGTAGCGCTTCCCAGCCGCTTGCGGCCCTCCGGGCGCCGCGAGTTCCGCGACGGTTGGGGGCGCCGCGCCGGCCGGCCAATACCGGCAAACGGCTTCGCGCATGGAGAGGCGCGTGAACTTTGAGAAATCGATTTCGTGCTCGCCATATTTCATGAACGTGGAACCGGTCACTTCCGTGGCGAGAGTGGCGAAGAGTTCCTCGCTCAATTTCATCAGGTCGTGGTAGTCGCTGTAGGCCTCGTAAAATTCGAGCATCGTGAATTCGGGATTGTGCGAAGTGGAAATGCCCTCGTTCCGGAAATTGCGGTTGATCTCGTACACGCGGTCCAGGCCGCCGACAAGCAGGCGCTTCAGATAGAGTTCGGGCGCGATGCGCAAATACAAGTTCAGATCGAGCGCATTGTGGTGCGTAACGAAGGGCCGGGCCGCCGCCCCGCCCGCAATGGGCTGCATCATCGGTGTTTCGACTTCAATGTAGCCGCGCGCGTTGAAAAACCGCCTCAGTTCGCGAACAATCTGCGCGCGCCGGATGAAAATTCCTCGGGCACGCTCGTTGGAGATCAGATCGAGATACCGCTGCCGGTAGCGTATTTCCACGTCCGAGAGCCCATGCCATTTTTCCGGCAACGGCAACAGGGCTTTACTGAGAAGGGTCACGTCGGTGACCCAGACGGTGAGTTCGCCCGTCTTGGTCCTGAATAAGTGTCCCGCGACGCCGATTAAATCCCCAAGGTCGAGCAATTGGAAGAGTTCGTAGGATTTGGGACCAACATTATCCAGCTTCACATAAATTTGCAGCCGCTGCCCTGATCCAAAAATGTGGGCGAAACCCGCTTTTCCATGTAGGCGAAGCGTGAGAATACGGCCGGCGACGCGGACCACAGGCTTGGCGGTTTCGAGCGTGGAAGCATCGGCATTGCCGTATTGCTCAAACAGCTCCGCCGGCGTTGCCGTCCAATCGAATCTGTGCGGATAGGCGTCGTGCCCGCGCGCCTCGATCTCGGCAAGTTTTTTCTGGCGCTGAAGAAACTGGTCGACTGGATCAAAAGGTAACAGTGAGCTCTCCCCTGGTCAGGCGATGCGCAGTATAACGGCTGTTTATGCCACTGGCAAGGAAGGCTGAATCTTGCGTCGTATGGTATGATAGACACCTAAGTGGGGGACCTTGGGGATGACGCGCGCCAAACGCGCTGGCCAACGTTCACGTACCGTGCGCGAGGATTGGTCCGCTTGGATACCCAACGAAATGGACCAGCTTTTCGACGCAACTCGCCATGAATTGGAATCTTCCAACTTTATTTTGAGCATTAGCTTGGATGAAGCACTCTCCCTTTGCAAGGGGGGTCAATTTGACTCCGCAAAGGACAGGGTGACTGTGATTGCCAGTTTGTTCGATCGCCTGGCAGTCCGCGTCGGGCATGTGATTCGCACAATCAAAGACCACGGCGTCCATTTTGGGACTCTTCCGAACGTAAAGCCCCTGTCCCCCTCCAATTTCCGTGGGGCGGCAGCTCAAAGGGTCGCCATCATGAACAACTTGCTCGCCAGGGTCCTATTCCGGGAAAGGACGCGTTTCTTTCACAAGCTAAATTCCCTGGGAGAAATTGTCGACGATTTGCAGAAAGAAGCTCGGGTGATCCTTGGCGGCATCTCCGAGGAGGCTTCCCAGGTTCCGGATCAAGCCTTTCAGCTCCTGGAAGTCCTTGGTTATGATCTAAATACGTGCATGGGAGAGACGACGATCATTCTGAAGTCATTTTTCTGCGCCCTCCCGCCCGAGGAGCTGGAAACCTTCCGGCAGAAGCTTGTAAACCTGGTTCCATCCCGTCTTCCGGTTGATCCCGGGCACATAAAGCCTTGCGATAGTGAATAGAGCTTTGCGAATCCATTGGTCAGTTAGGCCCGGCCGTCTTCCGGAACCTGAAACCGAAATGAATCCAGCACATCCGATCTAGGACGCGTGCAACTTAAGGAGCAAGGGTCGCATCCCAACCGGTGGATGCGTCCCGAACGGGTACGGTGACCCGCACGAGACGCACGGAAACCAGCGAAATGACAGAGGCTGAGGCCATACGCCTCGCCCAACAGGGCGACGCTGGCGCCTTTGAGCGAATCTATCGGCTTCACAGCCGGCGGGTCTATGCCCTGTGTCTGCGCATGGTCGGAAATACAGCCGAAGCAGAAGACCTGACCCAGGACGCGTTCTTGCAGTTATTTCGCAAGATCGGAACGTTCCGGGGAGAATCGGCGTTTTCCACCTGGCTGCATCGTCTGGCAGTGAACGTAGTCTTGATGAAGCTGCGGAAGAAAACGCTGCCGGAAACGTCGCTGGAGGAATCGACCGATCCGGAGGATGAGTCGAGCGGGCCGCGGAGAGAAATTGGCGCACCCGACCTGTTGCTTACCGGTTCCATCGACCGGGTTCATTTGGAGCGGGCCATTGAACAGTTGCCGCCGGGTTACAGGCAGGTGTTCGTGCTCCACGACGTGCAGGGATTCGAGCACAATGAGATTGCCGGGCTGATGGAATGCTCGATTGGAAATTCCAAATCGCAGTTGCACAAAGCCCGGATGCGATTGCGGGAGCTGTTGCAGGAAACGTTGCGGGACATCGCGCGGCAGGAACGCCAGGCGGCGAAGAGTTCTGGAAGTTAGAGGTTGGAGGTTAGGGGTTGGAGTCAGACGAGGAACAAGAATTGAAACAACGAGGGATTGAAGAACGGAACGAAGAGCGGAAAGAAGAACGAACATGAACATGCAGTGTGAACAGTTCGAACAGCTTTTGGAACAGCAGGACGTTGGCGCGTTGCCGAAGCCGGCTCTGGCTCACCTGGAGGCCTGCGAGGCGTGTCGTGCACTCTCGGCGGATTTCGACGTCATCCACAAGATGGCTTTGGAGCTGGGCAACGAGGGGATGGCTCCTCCCGAGCGGGTGTGGATCTCATTGCGCAACCAGCTCGAAGCGGAGCGGTTGATTCACGAGCCGCAGGCGGACACACAGAGCGCAAGCCACGCAAGGCTGGGCTGGTGGGCCGTTTTTCAGCGCCCCGCCATTGCCGGCGCTTTCCTGGGGCTCGTGCTTGCCGCGGCTTCCACGGTCAGCTACTTGTCGAATTTTCCGCAGACGGCGGTCCACTCGCAATTGGCGTTTCAGCAAGAGACTTCTCCGGTTCCCGCCGCGGACAGCGTTTTCAAGGAAGAAGTCCTGACCGTGGGGAGCGACTCGATTCCGGGCCTGCAACGACAGGACCTCGCCGTAACCGCTTCCATCCAGCGGAACTTGCAAATTGTTGACAACTTTATCGCGATATGTGAAAAGAGCGTACGCGAACAGCCTGACAATCAGATGGCTCGGGAATATTTGTATGGAGCCTATCAGCAGAAAGCGGAGCTTTTGGCCACGGCCATGAACCGCAGCATGCCGGGAGGACTGCAGTGAAATCAATTTCCACACCAGTACGTGTTAGCGCCCTGGGAGCGGTCATGGCGGGATTTATTCTCGCCGCATCTCCCGCGCACGCGGACCGCATCGAAAAACATTTTCCGGTGCAGAGCAAGCCGAAGATTACCGTGCGAAATTCGAGCGGGCGGATCCAGGTGAAGGCCTGGACCAAGAATGAAGTGCAGGTCGCCTGGACGAATAAGAGCGGAAAGTCGGTCGTGGAGACCGAAGCGGCCGGAAATCGAGTCGAAGTGGCCACGCGGGCGAACGAGGACGATGTTTCGGCGGACGACAGCAAGACGGACTTCGAGATCACCGTTCCCGTGGAGAGCGAGCTGAGCGTGCGAACCAACTCCGGCAACGTGACGGTCGACAGCGTGCACGGGGACATGACATTCGACACCATCGGCGCGAACCTGCAACTCTCCGACGTGAATGGCTACATGGTTGTCAAGACGATCGACGGCTCGCTGGTCTGCAACCGCTGCTCGGGCAAGCTGGAAGCCAACTCGATCAGCGGCAACGTGCAGATGATTTCGCCGACGCTCGACAGCGTGCGCGTGCAAACCTCTTCCGGAAATATCCTGTTTGACGGCAGCTTCTTGAGCCGCGGCATTTACATCATGAAAAATTTCAGCGGCACGATTGAAGTGCATTTTTCCTCCAGCGATTCGTTCGATGTGAACGCGACCTCCCTCAAGGGCAACGTCGTCAACCAGGCTACCTTCAAGCCCTATACGCACGGGAGTTCTCATCCCGCCTCCAAGTGGGGACAGAGCCTGTTCGGCACGATGAACGAGGGGCACGCGAAGGTCGAGCTCTCTTCCTTTAGTGGTACAATCAAAATTCTGAAGCGTGACTAACGCTCGCGGAATTGCTTGCAGGATTCATCCCCATCAAACGCGCCCGCAACAGGGCCTGCGCCGGAATGCCGCGTGGTCTGCCTGACCGGATTCATGGGCTCGGGCAAGAGCACGGTCGGACGCCTGCTCGCCGCTCAGCTCGCCTGGCACTTCGCCGATCTGGATGCGGAAATCGAGCGCGAATCGGGCCTCTCCATTTCGCAGATTTTTTCGCAAAAAGGCGAGTCGGTGTTCCGCGAGATCGAACACGAATGTCTCGGGCGCGTTCTGGGATCGGCGTCGGAGCGGAATGCGCGGTTGGTTCTGGCGCTGGGCGGCGGCACGTTTGCGCAGCCGCGCAATGCCGCGCTCATCCGCGAACCTGGCGCGGCGCAGCGGGGCGCCGGGGCCGTGGTGATCTGGCTGGATTGCGCGGAGGAGGATCTTTTGCAGCGGTGTGTACTCATGGGTGACCGGCCGCTCTTCCGCGACGAAGCCAGCTTTCGTAAACTCTACGAGGAACGCTTGCCGTATTACCGGCAGGCCGATTATCGCGTCGAGAGCGGCGGAGAACCCATGCGCGTCGTCGAACAAATTCTGGCCCTTGGAATATTTGGACGTTCCGCCCAAACCCACGCTGGCGGGAATCTTCCTGGAGCGCCAGTGTCATGATTCGTGACAACCATTCACTGAAGCGCCTGCTCGGGCCCGCCCTGGCATTGTCCCTTGCCGCCGTAGTATTGGCGGCGCGCCCCAGTAGCGCAAGCCCCGGCCGAGCCGGGATATTCGACTTCAGCTTGCGGGTTTTCGGCCCGTCCTTATCGCCCGTCGCCCCAAACCCCGCCGACGGGCCATCCGTGTTTTCCGCCGACAAAGGAAAACTCCGCATTACGATCAAAGGCCAGCCGGTGGGCAGCGAGGACTTCGAGATTTCCCAGAGCGGCGGCGACTGGATCGAGCGCAGCTCGATGAGCGCGCATGCGCCCGGCGACGTGGAGATCAAGGCCACGGGCCAGCTCAAGCTCGCCGCCGACGGCGCGCCCATCCGTTACGATTGGTCCGCGGAGGCTCAGAAGAAAGCCACCGGGTCGGTCGATTTTGTCAGCGGGACGGCAAAGTGCTCGGCTGACTTGGGGATGCCCTCGATCTTGCGCAAAGATTTCGTGTTCACATCGCCGCGCATCGCCGTGCTCGACAATAATCTCTATTACCAATTCGGAGTGCTCGCGCGAGTCTACGACTGGAAGGCCCGCGGCAAGCAAACGTTTCCCGTCGTCATCCCGCAAGATATGGTTCCGGGAACGATTTCGGTGGAATCGCTCGGTCCGCAGCAGGCGGGAAACGGGAAATACGAAGCGGTGCGCGTCAGTTCCCCGGACCTGGAAATTATGGTTTACCTGGACGCAAACCACCGCCTGATGCGGCTCGAAGTGCCTTCCTCAAACGTCATCATCGAACGGGAATAAGTCCACAATTGGTGCTGGCCTTGCGTGCGATTCAGGCCGCCCGCCGATGAGACGGATTATCGGGCCAAACCTTTGCTTCCTTGATCCTTCCCGCGCGCCTGCCAATGCTCAGCTGTGACCTCCCTTACCTCCGTGTGGAAACGGCCGCCGCAAAAGTTCACTGGTCAAGTCCTTCGCCATTTTGCCGACTATATCTAAGACGAGAACAATGAAGTGACTTTGGTTACCGAGACCCGCCGTGACAAGGGCGAGGAAAGTAAAGGACCCTGAACTGGCATCCAACTTTTTTCATGGAGGGAAATCGACAATGTTAAACAGAACTGCGAAAATCGCCTTCTTACTTCTCATCCCCCTTTCCGCTTTTGCAACGACGACGACGCTTCAAGTCGTCACGTCGAGAACAAAAATCCACAATTCATCCGGGGGAAACATTTTCATTTACACCAACCTCATGTTCACCGAAGTGAATGGGAAGAGGGTCGTGTATGAATGCGTCCAGAGTGGCGACATCTGCCCTATGGTGGAGTCTGGAAAAAGCTATACCGTCGACCGGAAAGGCGCGTTTATTTACGTTACGCTGAACACTCCCGAGGACAAAAAAGCAGTTTCGGTCAAATTTAAGAAGGTCGGGAGCTGGTGATATCACAAACAGTAGTGCGGGGATGGCAGTTCAGAAAAGACGGCGGGGGCGTTGCCGCCTAGAACTTGAATCGCGCCGTCAGTTGCAGGCGTCGCGTAGGCAGGGCCGACACGGCATGCCCGAAGGAAGTTGACTGGAGATTGCCCACGTAGGAAACGTAATTGACGTGATTGAGCACGTTGAACGCCTCGAAGCCGAACGTAGTAACTTTGCCCTTTTCCTTCTTGGTTTTATTGAAAT
The DNA here is from genome assembly GCA_041498955.1 of Terriglobia bacterium. Lineage (GTDB taxonomy): Bacteria > Acidobacteriota > Terriglobia > Acidiferrales > UBA7541 > Palsa-360. Next base: position 689 of record JBGQJJ010000085.1, on the reverse strand, counting down.
AGAAATCGCGCGACAGCCGCAAGTCTAAATCGGCATAGGCCGGGCCTTGCAGGCTGTTGCGCGGCACCCCTGCAGGGCGAGCGTTCAAGATTCCCGTGTGAAACAGGTCCTCACCCGCTATCATCGTGTACGGCTTGCCCGCGGCTACTTGCACGCCGACGCCGAACGTCAACTGTTTTCCGGGGCTGAAGCTTTCCAGCAAGTTCAGCCGATGCCGCTGGTCAAAATCCGCCCGCGACCACTCGCCCGAAAGATCGTACTGATTCGCGGGATACCAGGTAACCCCGCCGGTATTATTCTCGGTGCGGTTCATCGTGTACTGGATCAGCCCCGTGGCGTAGTGCGTAATTTGCCCCCGCAGTGTGATCTCCAAAGAATTCGCAGCCTGCCTGCCGGAGGATTCGATATTTCGCAAGATTCCGGTCGCCGGATTCGGAATCACGGTGTAGTCAGGCGGGAGAGGGGCATTGATGTCTCGCGAACGGAACAGATCGATACCTCGCGAGCCGTTGTAGGTCACCGCCAGGGTCGTGCGTTTCGCCAGTTGTCGCTCAACGCCCAAGCTGTACTGAATCGTGTAGGGCTCGCGGATCGTTGGATCGAACTGCACGACGTCGCTGGGAAGTGTTGGCAGCGAGCCGCCCCCCGAAAAAGGATCCGGGTAGGTCGGGTTCAGGATCAGCACATTC
>JBGQJJ010000084.1:0-8593 GCA_041498955.1 Terriglobia bacterium | reverse complement strand
TTGCGGTCCCACGGTCTACGATTTCGCGCACATCGGCAATTTTCGCACGTTTGTGTTTCAGGATGTCCTGCGGCGGTATTTGAAGTCGAAAGGCTTCCGCGTCATTCAGGTCATGAATCTGACCGACGTGGACGATCGCATCATTCAAAAATCGGCTGCAGCGGGCGTCAGCATTCGCGAATACACGGACAAATACATTCAGGCGTACATGGAGGATCGCAGCGCCTTGAATCTGGAGCCGCCCGAACATGTCGCACGCGCCACCGAGCACATCGACGACATGGTGGAACTGATCCAGCGCCTCACCGCCAGGGGATTCACGTACACGAGCGAGGGTTCGACGTATTACCGCATCGCGAAATTTCCAGGCTACGGCAAGCTTTCAAAAATTGACGTAGCCGGGATGCAGACCGGCGCGCGCGTGGACATGGATCGCTACGACAAGGACAATGCGCGCGACTTCGCTTTGTGGAAGGCGCCCAAGCCCGGCGAGCATTTCTGGGAGACGCCGATCGGACCGGGGCGTCCCGGCTGGCACATCGAATGCGCCGCCATGGCGCTGAAGTATCTGGGCGATACCCTGGACATTCACAGCGGCGGCGTCGACTTGACCTTTCCGCATCACGAAAATGAAATTGCCGAATCCGAAGCGGCCACCGGCAAGACGTTCGTGCGCTACTGGCTCCATGCGGAGCACCTGCTGGTGGATCACGAAAAAATGTCCAAGTCGGTGGGGAACTTCGCGACGCTGCGCGAACTGTTTTCCAACGGGCAAAAGCCCTCTTCGATTCGATTTTTGCTGGCCTCCGTGCCGTATCGCCGCCAGTTGAATTTCACGCCGGAGAGTTTGCAGGGCGCGGCGAGTTCGGTGGAGCGCCTGCGGAATTTTGTTTCGCGTCTGCGAGCGGAGAAATTTCCGGAAGGATCTTCTCCAGCGATCGCGGACCGCGCCGCAAAAGCGAAGGACGAGTTTGACAGCGGCCTTGCGGACGATCTCAACACCGCGCAGGCGCTCGCGGCGGTCTTTGATCTGGTGCGCGACACCAACACGTCGATGGACCGCGGCGAGTTCCGCCAGGGCGACGCCGCGCCAGTTCTCGAAGTGATGGAAACATTCGACGCGATTTTTGCCGTGCTGCGCGATGACGATGGAGAGAAGCTCAAAGCCCTCGGGATTTCTCCCATTGGGCCCACCCTCAGCGACGCCGAAGTGGAAGCCCTCGTCGCCGAACGCCAAGCCGCGCGCAAGCGTCGTGATTTTGCGGCGTCCGACCGCCTCCGCGACCAGCTTGCCGAGCGCGGAATCATTCTCGAAGATTCCCGCGACGGCGGGGTCCGCTGGAAACGCAAGTAGGACAGGCTTCAGCCTGTCTGGTTTAGATTTTCGCTCTAGCACTACTCCAAAACCAGACAGGCTGAAGCCTGTCCTACTGAATCGCAAGTAAATCCCGACGATTCCGAAGCGTAAACAATCAATCCTTTCCTTTTCTCGACGCCCCGCCTCCTTCGGCGTAAATTAGTATCAGGTCCCTCTCTTTCGATGGTGAGTTCCATGACCCTGGAGAGGGATGCACGCGTTCCGCGCTGTCCGGGTCATGGGACCGAAACTACTCCCGCTGGAGGACCTTCGTGGAAAAATCAGTGGGCGCGCTGACGAGCGAAGCCAAATTGCCCATCTTGTTGACGCCGCTTCCGGGCCCAAAGGCAAGGGAAGTAATCGCCCGCGACGCGCAATTCGTTTCGCCTTCGTACACGCGCGGCTATCCCTTGGTGGCGAAGTCGGGCCGGGGCGCGATGGTCGAGGACGTGGACGGCAACATGTTCCTGGATTTTGCCGCGGGAATCGCTGTTGTCTCGACAGGGCATTGCCATCCCCGCGTCGTGGACGCGATTCAGAGGCAGGCCGCCGAGCTGATCCATATTTCCGGCACGGATTTTTATTTGCCGAACATGGTGGAATTGGCCGAACGTCTCTCCGCTGTGGCTCCCGGCAATGAGGCGAAGAAAGTTTATTTCGGCAACTCGGGCACGGAAGCGATCGAAGCGGCCATCAAGCTGGCGCGATACCACACGAGGCGCGACAAAATCATCGCATTTCATGGTTGCTTTCACGGGCGCACCCTCGGGGCGCTGTCTCTCACCGCGTCAAAAGCTGTGCAGCGCAAGGGATTCGGAGCGCTGCTGGCCGGCGTGTTTCACATCCCCTATCCGAATTCCTATCGCTGCCCGTACGGCAATCCTTCGCCCTGCACGTGCGTCGAAGCGGCGACGTTTCTGGAGCGCGAAATCTTCAAGCGCATGGTCGATCCCGAAGAGGTCGCGGCGATTTTCATCGAACCGATCCAGGGCGAAGGCGGATACGTTCCCGCGCCAAAGGAATTCCTCGTCGAGTTGCAGCGCATTTGCCGGAAGCATGGCATTCTTCTCGTGTGCGACGAAGTGCAGAGCGGCATGGGACGCACGGGGAAATGGTGGGCCAGCGACCACGCCGGCATCGAGCCGGACATTCTGTGCGTGGCCAAGGGCATCGCCTCGGGCATGCCCCTTTCCGCGACGATTGCGCGCGCCAGCCTGATGGACTGGAAGCCGGGCGCGCACGCTTCGACTTTCGGCGGCAATCCGGTGTGCGTTGCCGCGGCGCTTGCGACGATGGATTTGCTGGAGACGCAATACATTGAGAACGCCCGGCGCGTTGGCGGATTTCTTCTGGGCCGCATGGCGGATTGGCCCGCGCGGCACCGAATTGTCGGCGATGTGCGCGGCAAAGGCCTGATGATCGGCGTCGAGATCGTGCGCGACCAGAAAACCAAGGATCGTGCGGGAGATCTCCGCGAAGCAATTGTGGACTTGGCGTTTGAGAAGGGCCTGCTCTTGCTCGGAGCCGGTGAGAACACGATACGCATCGCCCCGCCGTTGGTCATCGACGAGGAACAGGCCGCTTTCGCCGCGCAGACGCTGGAAGCCTGCATCAGCGAAGTGGAGAAGTCCGCCTAAGGTTTGTTTTTCTCTGTGTTCTCTGTGCCCTCTGTGTTAAAAGTTTTTCCGGTGTTGGGCAAAGCTTTCAACACAGAGAACACAGAGGTCACAGAGAAAAACGGGAGTGAGCCGTGCCGATTTTAGCGCGCGCCATGTTCGGCTTGGTGAATTGGGCCGCACGCAAGGGCCTCGCCGAGTCGTCTGCTCCGCCGACGCGCGCGGCGGCCGGCAGCAAGGCGCGACGTACCGGCGTGCGCGGCGAGACGTACGCCTATTGGTATCTGCGCCGCAACGGCTACGTCATGATCGCGCGAAACTTCACCCATCGCGGCGTCAAGGGCGAAATTGATCTCGTCGGATACGATGGCCCGACCCTCGCCTTCGTCGAAGTGAAAACGCGTACTTCGCCCCGCGACGAATTTGGTTCACCCGAGGACGCGGTCACGGCCGGGAAGCAGCGTCACCTTTCTCAAATGGCCCGGCTTTTTGTCCGAGATTTCCGCGCCAGTGGCGCCCCATTTCGATTTGACATTCTTGCGATTGAAGCCCCGCCCGGCCAGCGCCCCGTCGTTCGCCTCCACAAGGGCGCTTTTGCCGCACAATAAGAATGGCAATCGATCCGCAGGACTTAACGGGCCGATCGGGCTTAAAATAAGCCTTTTTCAGCGGCGTCCGATGTTAAAGTGTGTGGTCTTACCGGCCAGGAGGAAGCGTTGCCTGAGTTAAGAAAGGATCCCATCACTGGACGATGGGTGATTATTTCGACGGATCGAGCCAAACGGCCGTCGGATTTTCTTCGCGAGAGCGTTGAGATCAAGGGAATCGGCATCTGCCCGTTTTGCTACGGGCACGAATCGAAGACGCCGCCTGAGGTTCTCCAGTACGGACGCAACGGGAGTGGACCGAACACGCCCGGCTGGCAAGTGCGCGTGGTTCCCAATAAATTTCCGGCGCTGGGCATCGAGGGAGATCTGGACCGGGAAGGCGAAGGGCTCTTTGACCGGATGAACGGCGTTGGCGCCCATGAAGTCATCATCGAAACCCCCGACCATCGCAGCACGCTCGCGACCATGACCGAAAAGCAAATCGAGGACGTGCTCTGGGCGTTCCGTGACCGCATGCTCGACCTGAAAAACGACCGGCGCTTTCGCTACATTTTGATTTTCAAGAATCATGGAGAAGCCGCCGGGGCATCGCTCGAGCATCCTCATTCGCAATTGATCGCCCTGCCGATCGTTCCCAAGCGCGTGCGCGAGGAAGTGGACAGTTCGCGCCACTATTACATTGACAAGGAGCGCTGCATTTTCTGCGACATGATCCGGCAGGAACAGGATTCGGGCGTGCGCATCATCGGCGAGACGGATTCGTTTGTGACGCTCGCTCCCTACGCGCCGCGCTTCCCGTTTGAGATGTGGATTCTGCCCAAGCAGCACGCTTCGGCGTTCGAGAATCATCAGAGCCTGATCTATGCGGGGCTCGCCAAGGTGCTCAAGGACAATCTCTCTCGCCTCGACGTGGTCCTTGACCGGCCGGCGTACAACCTGATGATTCACACCTCGCCCATCGGCGAGGAAACCAACGAGCATTACCACTGGCATATCGAGATCATTCCCAAGCTCACCAAAGTGGCCGGCTTCGAGTGGGGCACGGGATTTTATATCTGCCCAACCCCGCCCGAGGAATCCGCGCGCTTCATCCGCGAAGCGCAAGTCATGCCCATGGCTTCCCATTAGATCGGCGGGCGACCGCACCACGACTGACAAGCAGAGGCCAGTTTCGCTATACTTCCTAGTTTCGGCGCGGTACCCAAGAGGCCTAAGGGAGAGGTCTGCAAAACCTCCATTCGTGGGTTCAACTCCCACCCGCGCCTCCAAAATTGACGGCTTTGTTTCCTAGCAGCGCCTGCGCAGTGTTCGCTTCGAGACCCACGGAAGCGACTCCCGGCGGGGCTTGCACACGCATCCGTTCGCCGTTTTCTAAATTAGAAATTAAAAGGGACATTTCCTCTAAAGTCGTTTCGCCATTCGCCGATACAGTCCAGCGAGGTGAAGCGACGATCCATGAACAATACCGTCCAATCTCACCAAGCAACAAAGGCACACGGTCAGGTAAAACAGATAGTCCAGTCTCTCCCAACGGCAAACGCACGCACCCAGACAAAACAAACACTCCAGCAATCTCAGTTACCCAAGCAAACACAAACAACGGCCCAGAACCCGGTCCCGCAGTCAACCATCACAATTAGTGAATCCGCCCTGGAGCTTTCGGCAGGGTATGGCTTTCACGAAATCAGGTCCATTTTCAGGGAAATCTTCAGCTTCCGATAAATTGCACTAAAACGAAAACCAGAACGGCCGAGTAAAATCCATCGGGGCTTTGCCCGATGAAACGAAAATGCCCTGCCGGCAAATGACCTTTGGGAAGAAAATGATTCCCAAGGGACGCTGGCGGCGCAGTCGATCTTCGGGAACGCCAATGTTTCCGCCCCCGCGGGCGGTTTGCAGAACGCCATTCAGGGGAATGACGTTCCTGGGCGACATTGCCGTGAGATTGTGCGCTCATACTGATCACGTGAAATCAGGTCAGTAGCACCTTGTTTTTTCGCTTGGTGTCCGTCCTTGAATCTCGTAAGAAATGTGAACTAGGGATAGCGAAGCTTTAAAATTAATATGGCCAGCGCGAATACAAGTGTCACGCTGTTGGCGTACAGGACGGGCCGGTTATTCAGGAGCAAGCCGTAGGTCGCCCAGAGCGCGGTCCCGAGAGTAAACACGCTCTGCGTGAGGAGCGAGATGCCCTCGGTTCTCTTCTCACGAATAATCTTCACCGATTGCGGCAACCAGCAAAGCGTCGTGCACGCCGCTGCCACGCTTCCTACCACCTCGAACCAGGCGGCCATGACCTCACCCCAATCCCACTTCGTCTTGAAGCGTGCGTCCCGCCGGAGCCGGCTTCCGAAGGCGCACCTAGATTCTAGCGCAAAGATCGCTCCAGCGGTCAGTCGTCCGCTGCCACAGGATCGGATGTGACCAGTCCCTACTTGTCGCAAACGAGGCTAAGTTCGGGCTTTGCAACCATCCGCACCACTTCACTTCGGGTGTTGCCTCGGAGTGAGTCAATTCGGTGCGCCCGGAACCAATCTGGAACCGATCGAAAAGCACCCGTGTCGATTAGACCCCTCTAATCTTGTAATTCCTTTAAATACAGAATGTTAGAGTGTGAGTAGCGACTGTCATTTGGCCATAGCTATGCAAATGCATTGGGAGAGCCACTTTGGAGCAACCCCTAACAAATGGGGCAGTGGTTTTTCGTAGAAGCCTTCAATTTTGAATCCGTTCTCGTCGCACGGCAGCCGATGTGGATAGATGTGAGCTAACAATGACACGAAAGTCAAAACTCATGACCTGTTTGCTGATTTTCCCGTTCTTTTGCGCTCCAGTTTTGGCGCAGGAATCTCTCCCTGAATATCAGGTCAAAGCCGCCTACCTGTTTAATTTTCTTAAGTTCGTGGAGTATCCCAACGAATCTTTTTTGGATCCGCTAGCGCCAATCGTCATTGGTGTTATTGGCGACGACCCGTTCGGGAACGCGCTACCCCAGGTCGTCGTCGGCAAGACCGTGCAAGGCCGCGATCTCGTCATTCGCGTGTACCGCAGTGGCGAAGACTTGCGCGGCGCTCACATCCTGTTCATCAGCGCATCCGAAAGAAAAAGACTGCCCATGATTCTGTCCAGCTTGCGTGGCTCCAGCGTCCTCACCGTGGCGGACACCGAGGGATTCCTCGAAGCGGGAGGGATGATTCAGTTTCTGAACGAAAACGGCCGGGTCCGCTTTGCGATCAACGTGGATGCCACCGGCCGGGCCAAGCTGAAAATGAGTTCCAAGTTATTGAGTCTGGCGAAGGTGGTTGGAGGAAATGGCAAGGAAGTCGGCAACTGAACGAAGACATTTGGGCCGTGGGTAACAGTCCTGAGGGACACAAGGTTTCAAGCGTTCGATCCGTGTTTCTGAGCGCTTGCGGAGTTTCAGCATCCCCTGAGGAGACGAAATACGGGAGTCCGCACCGGGAGGGACCGGCCAGCCTTGGAGGGGGAGCCCGCGCGGTGTAAAAGTGCGGTCCATAAGGAGCACAACACGAACCGCTTATTGTCTGGCGCCGCCATACAATTCGAATCTTCGCTCGCGTGTGCGCGGATGGCGCTTCGCATTCCTCGCCGCGCTGCTGCTGGCCGTATCTGTTCCGCTTGCGAATCGCGCCGCTCGCGCGGACCAATCCCCGACCGAATATCAAGTCAAGGCGGCCTATTTATTCAACTTCTTGAAATTTGTGGAATGGCCGGACGATCCACCGGCGGAACCCCGTACGAAGTGGGTGATTGGATTTGTCGGAGACACCCCCATCGGCGACGAATTGACCCGGCTAGCCGAAGGAAAAAATGTGCTGGGCCGCGACTTGCAGGTCAAGAAATTTCCGGCCGCGGACAATCTGCGTTCCTGCAACATTTTATTTATCAGCGAATCGGAAAAAAAGCGTCTGCCGGCCATTCTCGCGGAGTTACGAGGATCCAGCGTTTTAACGGTAGCGGATATGGATAATTTTATCGGCGGCGGCGGAATGATTCAATTCATGGTGGAGGATGCCCGCGTGCGAGTGGCCATTGACATGGGCGCCACCAGCCGTGCGCATTTGAAAGTCAGCTCCAAGCTATTGGCGCTTGCCCGAGTGGTGGCCGGAACGGAACGGGGTGCGAATAACTAAAATGCAATGGACCCGCAAACTTTCGCTGCGACACAAGCTCACGCTGGTGATCATGATCAACACGTTCGTGGCGCTGTGCGCGGCCGGCTTCGGGTTCGCGGAATACGGGGTGTATCGATTCAAGGAACTGCGCCTCGAGGACTTGAATGCCCTGGCGAATATCCTGGGAACCAACAGCACGGCGCCTCTTGCGTTTAAAGACCCCAATTCCGCGCAGGACATCCTGCGGGCCCTGGCGGCCAAGCCGCACATCCTTTCCGCCGTCATTTACGACCGTGACGGCAAACCCTTTGCCGCCTATCACCGCGGCGCATCGAGGGACAAATATTCCGCGCCGCCCGTGGAAAGCGATTCCAGCCGGTTTACTTCCAACCGTGTCTTGATCTTCCAGGCGATCATCTTTCAAGGTGAGAAGGTGGGAACCGTGTTCCTGGAAGGGGACACGGTCGAATCCAAACAGCTCTTGGTTGGCTATTTGTTCTTTTTCGGCTTGATCGTCGCGGTCGTCTCCCTGGGAGCGTATGCGATGGCGGGCCGCCTGCAACGCCCCATCTCGAATCCCATCCTGGAACTGGCGTGGACCACGAAAATGGTTACCAGCACCCGGGATTATTCCATCCGGGCGGGGAAGCATTCCGAGGACGAAGTCGGCGTCCTGATCGACGGCTTCAACGAGATGCTCGGGCAGATTCAAAAGCGCGACGCCGAGTTGCGCCACGCCCGCGAGGATCTGGAGCGGCGCGTGGACGAACGCACGGCCGAGCTGGAACAGGAAGTGGCGGACCGCCAGCGCGCTCAGGAAGCTTTGCGTGAGAGCGAGGGACGAATCCGCCTGCTTCTGGATTCCACCGCCGAGGC
>JBGQJJ010000083.1:0-8596 GCA_041498955.1 Terriglobia bacterium | reverse complement strand
CGTGTGCAGGCGGCCAGTCCCGGCATGAATGAGTTTCGGCAGCGCGTCGACGTACGTGGATTGGAGCTGGGTGAGTTCGCGGTATTCGAGGACTTTGCGCGGCAATTCGTGCAGCAGCGCCAGCTCTTCGAGCACGTCCGCGGCGGTCGAGCGGGGTTTTCCCCGGCGCCTTCCGCCTAGCGTCAAGCCCATCTTGTCGAACAAAATTTCAGCGAGCTGTTGCGGCGAATTGACGTTGAATTCCGACCCGGCAAGTTTCCAGATTGCTTTTTCGAGGGAGCGGATTTCGCGCTCCATCGTTTTGGACATGGCGTCGAGCGCTTTGGGGTCGACTCGCACGCCGTCGCGCTCCATCGCGGCGAGGACCGGCGCGAGGGGCAAGTCGATGGTCTCGTACAATTCCGCGAGGCCTTGCGCCTCCACTTCCTTCCGCAAGAGCGGCGCGAGGCGCTGCAAATGTTCCGCGTGTTCCCCGGGAGCTCCGGAGAGCGTGACGCTTTCCTGCCGCAAGACCGCGTCGGCCAGGCTGTGTTTCGCCGTCGTGGGCCGCAACAGGTAGGAATAGAGCATCGTCGCGTGGCGGATTCCGGCGACCGGGCCGGCCAGCAGCTCGACGAGCTTTGGGTCGTGAACGATTTTCGGCCGCGCTGGGTCGCGGAGAAATTCGGCGAGCGCGGCGTGCATCTCTCCCTTGGCGTCGAGCTCGGCCGTCCGCGAAACACCGGGCTTGGGCGAAATCTCAACCGCTGCGACCGGCGAGCCGAAGCCCTCTTCTTCGCGTTCGCCCTCGGCAAGCGTCAGCCACACGGCGGTTTGCGCGCCGCGCGGAATGGCGCCGAGATATTTCTTTAGCGCGGCGGGAGATTCCAGCGTCGCGGAATCGCTCGGCGCAGCGGGCACGGAAGTCGCCGCTGCGGGGAGATCGCGAAGCAGCGAGGTAAATCCCAACTCCGCGTAAAGCGCGCGCAAGGCTTCCACGTCCGGGTCGCTCGCCCGGAGATCGTCAAGCACGAGCTTCACCGGCGCGGCCGTATCGATGACGGCGAGCTGTTTCGACATCTTCACCGCTTCGCGGCTGTTTTCCAAAGCCTCGCGGTAGCGTTTTCCTTCGACTTCCTTGGCGCGTTCGAGCGCCGCTTCGGCCGATCCAAACCGGCGAATGAGTTCCTTCGCGCCCTTTTCGCCGATGCCTTTCGCGCCGGGAATGTTGTCGATCGAATCGCCCATGAGGGCCATCACGTCGGCGACTTTGCCGGGCGGCACACCCATCAACTCTTCCACTTTCGCCGCGTCGACGACCAGATCGGTTTTGTCGGGCCCCGCGCCGGGACGCAGCACGCGCACGTTCCCGCCGACGAGTTGCATCATGTCCTTGTCGCTCGTCACAATGGAAACGTCGAGGCCTTTTTTCGCGGCCTGTTTTGAGAGTGCGCCAATTACGTCGTCAGCCTCAAACCCGGGATATTCGAGAATCGGCAGCCGCATGGCTTCGCACATCCGCCGCACGTAGGGCAGCTGCACGGAGAGATCCTCGGGCATAGGCGGCCGCTGCGCCTTGTACTTGTCAAACAGTTTGTCGCGGAACGTGGGTTCTTTCGTGTCAAACACGACGGCGAGATAATCCGGTGCATGTTCTTTAGCCAGCTTGCGCAGCATGTTTGAGAACAGGTAGGGCACCTTCGTGGGAACGCCTTGCGGGCTGTTCAGTCGCGCCATGGGCGCGAAGTAGGCACGAAAGATGAATCCCATCGCATCGACGAGGAAGATTTTTTTCGCAGCGGCGGCTTTGGCCATCGCCGCGAGTATAGCAAAGCGGCGCGTGCCGCCGGGGTGTGCTATTTTATCCTCTCGCGGTTTTTCGAGAAGAATCACTCGCACTCGCCGTCCAATGCCCAAACGCGCCAAAGAAAACACGCAAGCCGTGGCCGCCGCTGCGGTGCAGCCTGAACGGACGCACACCCGTTCGGACGCGTTTGATTTGAAGAAGCCCACGATTGCCGAAATTTTCGGGCCGGGCGGCGCGATTCAAAAATACATGCCTGAGGGCTACGAGCATCGGCCAACGCAGCTCGAGATGGCGGAGCTGGTGGAAGCGGCTTTCAAGGAAAAGCGCCATCTGATTGTCGAGGCCGGGACGGGTACGGGGAAAACGCTGGCGTACTTGATTCCCGCGATTCGCAGCGGGCGGCGCGTGGTGATTTCTACGGCGACGAAATCCCTGCAGGAGCAGCTTTTCGAGAAGGACATTCCGTTTCTGCAGAAATATTTCGCGCGCGAGTTGAAAGTGGCCGTGATGAAGGGGCGCGGCAATTTCCTGTGCCGCGAGAAAGTCTACCGCATGGGCGACCAGCCCTCGCTGAAGGGTTTTGACGAAGTGGACTGGTTCGCGCAAATCCGCGACTGGGAAAAAGTCACGGCGACAGGCGACCGCGCGGAACTAAACTTCCTGCCTGATGATTCGGACCTGTGGCAAAGGCTGGATGCGCGCCGCGACGCTTGCACCGGCTCAAAATGCCCGGAGTTCAACAGGTGTTTTCTTACGGCGATGCACCAGCGCGCCGCCGAAGCGGATCTGATCATCGTGAATCACCATCTTTTTTTCGCCGACCTCGCGCTGAAACAGGACGATTTCGGCAGCGTGCTTCCCGAATACGGCGCCGTCATCTTCGACGAGGCGCACGAAATCGAGGATGTCGCCAGCGATTTCTTCGGCCGGCAGATCTCCAATTATCGCTTCGAAGAGCTGGCGCGCGACGCCGAGATTGCCACTCGCGTCACAAAGGCCGGCGGCGCTGGACTGCAAAAGCAGATCGTGCGGATGCGCGAGAGGTCGCGCAGCTTTTTCGAGGCATTCCCGGCGCGCGATGGCCGGTTTCCGTTTGACAAGACGCAGCGCGCCGGATTTCTCGAACAAAACCGCGAGGCTTACGACGCCCTGGTGAACGCGCTGAAAAGCCTGGAAACGGAAATCGCCTCGCTCCCCGCAAAGCCCGAAGAGCTACTGAACATCGCGCGCCGAGGGATGGAGCTGCGCGGCGAATTGAAATTCCTGTTCGAATCGAGCGAAGGGAACTACGTCTATTGGTTCGAACGCCGCAACAAGGGCGTCTTCGTCGCGGCGACGCCGATCGACGTGAGCGCCCTCTTGCGCGAGCGCCTGTTCGAACCGTTCGATACGATCATTCTCACTTCGGCGACGCTGGCGGTCGAAGGGCGCTTCAATTTTCTGAAGCAACGGCTGGGCATCGACATGGCCAGCGAGCGCGTCCTGCCCTCGGAATTCGATTTCGGCGATCAGGCCCTGTTTTATGTTCCGGCGACGCTGCCGGATGTGCGGGACGCGGCGTTTCCCGAACGCGCGGCGCAGGAAATTGTCCGGCTGCTCGAGATTTCGCGGGGGCGCGCGTTCTGCCTGTTCACCAGTTACAGCCAGATGAACGATTTGTACGAGCGCGTGCGCACGCGCGTGCGTTTCCCGCTCTTGATCCAGGGCTCCGCGCCGCGGACGGCCCTGCTCGAAAAATTCCGGACCACGGAGGGCGCGGTGCTCTTCGCCACTTCGAGCTTCTGGCAAGGCGTCGACGTTCGCGGCGAGCAGCTTTCCTGCGTGATCGTGGACCGGCTGCCGTTCGCCGTGCCCTCCGACCCCATCGTCGCGGCGCGCGTGAAGGCGCTGCAGGAGGACGGCCGCAACGCCTTCGCGGAATACCAGGTGCCCGAGGCGGTTCTGGCGCTCAAGCAGGGCTTCGGGCGGCTGATCCGCTCGCGCACCGACCGCGGCGTTCTGGCGATTCTCGACAACCGCATCCAGCGCATGCAGTATGGTAAAATCTTCATGGAATCGCTTCCGGCGTACGCGACCACCAGGGACATCGCCGCAGTCGAACGGTTCATGCAGAAATCGTAGCGCCGGCGTCTCGCTGGCGATTTTTCCGGTCTGGACACAGCGCAAAAGAGCCGGCGAGACGCCGGCGCTACGAAAACCGGCAACCTCTTAAAGGGAAAATCGATGTTTCAAGTCAGCGTTGACGAGACTTTTTCCGCGGGGCATGCCCTGCGCGGCTACAAGGGGAAATGCGAGAATCCGCACGGACACAATTACAAAGTGCGAATCATTCTCGAAGGGCCCGGCCTCGATTCCATCGGCCTGCTTTACGATTTCACGCATTTGAAGCGCGCGATCCGCGAGATCGTGGAGGGAGTGGATCACAAGTTCCTGAACGATCAGGCGCCCTTCGACGTCATCAATCCCTCGGCGGAAAATCTCGCGAAGTTTTTTTATGACGAGACCTCGCGGCAGATGAAGGCGATGCCCGAGGGAGCGCGCATCGCGCGCGTCACGGTCTGGGAGACGGACACAACTTCGGCGACCTACTGGTCTTAACAGGATATTGTTTGCCATGAACCGATCCTTCCTTATCGTCATTCTCCCCGCCATTGCCGTGGGCTTGGGCTACCTCTTCATGTTTCATTGGCTTGGGTATGCGCTGGAGCCGTTTCGCTTTGTGGGGGCGGCGATTGTGGTGGTCGCGGCGGTGATTCTGGTTCAGAGGCGCAAGCGTCGAAAAGTCTCGCCCGGGAGCCGTTAGAGGCATCATGACGATCACGGAAATTTTCCGTTCGATCCAGGGGGAAGGCACGCGAGCGGGCCTGCCGTGCATTTTCGTCCGTCTGACCGGGTGCAACCTGCGCTGCACGTGGTGCGACACGGCGTACGCATTCCACGGCGGCACGAAAATGAGCGTCGAAGAAGTCCTGGCGCGCGTCGATGAGTTGTCCAACACTCCGGCGCAAACGCAACCCGGCGCCGCGGGGATTTCGCAAAAACTATCGCTCGTCGAACTGACCGGAGGCGAGCCGCTACTTCAGCCGGAAGTGATCCCGCTGTCGCGGAAACTTTTGGACCGCGGCTATCGCGTCCTGGTGGAAACCAGCGGCGAGCGGCCCGTGGCCGTGCTTCCGCGCGACGTCATCAAAATTGTAGACGTCAAATGCCCCGACTCAGGCGAGCCGGACACGTTCCAAATGGAAAATTTGGAAGCGGTGGATGGCAAGGACGAAATCAAATTCGTGATCTCGACCCGCCGGGACTATGAATTCGCGCGCGACTTTACCGCGCAGCACGATCTGGCGCGGCGCGTCCATCAAGTGATCTTTTCCCCGGTGCACGCCGATCCCGAAGGCCAATGGCCGGGCATGAACGCGCAGGATCTTGTGGAGTGGATTTTGGCGGACGGTTTGCCGGTACGGCTAGGACTGCAAATCCATAAATTCATCTGGCATCCGGCCGCCCGCGGCGTATAGACTCCGAGATTCAGTATTGCATCTAACAGTAAAGAGGAAGAGTGACTTCAGGCCATGAGCCGGAGACCCAAGGCGGTCGTCTTGTTGAGCGGGGGGATGGACTCCTGCGTGACGGCATCGATCGCGCGCGAGACGCACGACCTGGCTCTGGTTCATGCGAGTTATGGCCAGCGTACCGAGCGGCGAGAGCGGCAGGCGTTTGACGAAATTGCCGATTTTTATTCGGTCCACGAACGCCTGGTCGTGCAATTAGATCACTTCGCGCAAATTGGAGGCTCGGCCCTGACCGATGCCCGCATCGCCGTGCCGGAAGGGCAAACAGGCGCCCCTATTGGCGGGAACGAAATCCCGCCCACGTACGTCCCATTTCGTAACGCGCATTTCCTTGCGGTTGCGGTAAGCTGGGCGGAGGTCATTGGGGCCATAGCGGTCTTCATCGGGGCCGTCGCGGAAGACAGTTCCGGCTATCCGGACTGCCGGCCGGAATATTACCGCGTCTTCCAGCAATTAGTGCGCGAGGGAACGCGCCCTGAGACGCATATTGAAATTGTGACTCCGGTCATCGGTATGCGAAAATGGGAAATCGTAAAGCGCGGCATGGAATTAGGCGCCCCGCTGGATCGCACGTGGTCCTGTTACCAGTTTGAAGACGCGGCGTGCGGCGCGTGCGATAGTTGCCGGCTGCGGCTCAGTGCCTTTGCCGAAGCGGGGATCGACGATCCTATCGCCTATCGGGTCCGAGTTGAGAGATAATAACGAACCGTGCGGGTAATTCCCCGCGCGGATCTGTGTTGCTAGGAGGCAGTGAAGATCATGAACCGAATGAAAGCAATCAGGATGGCAGCCTTGTTCGCGCTGATCGCCGGGGCGCTGGCGGCATGGACGGCGCCTGCCGCCTACGCGCAGGGCGGGACGCTGTCGGGGACAGTGCTCGACCTGACCGGAAAACCCTACCCCGACGTTACGCTATCGATCAAAAGCGTGGAAACCAATAAAGAAACCGACGTTGTGACGGATGCCAAGGGGCACTACGCGGCCCCCGGCCTGGCGGGTGGAACCTACAACGTCGACTTGAAGGCTAAAGACAAAGACCAGAAAGATATGCTCCTTTACCAGACTGGGCTAAAGCTTACGGCTGGAACTTCTCCTGTTTTTGACATCAATTTGAAGGAACTTCAGGAACAAGGCAAGCTCGCCGCCGTCGATGCCGAAAGGAAGCGGCAGGAGGCGGAACAGCAGTTTCAGTCATTGAAGGTCCATTATGATGCGGGCATAGCCGCGATCGAGCAAATGAAGGCCGCCCAGACGAAACTGGCGCAAATTCCGAAAGATCAGAAAGACCAGCAGGATCCCGTTAAGGACCAGATTACTCAGGCGGGAGGCACCGCTGTAACCGAGCTCTCCGCCGCGCTGGCCTTGGAGAAGGCGGAAGATCCGAACCGCTCCATCGTGTTGTCCCGGTTGGGGGAAGCGTACGAGAGCATGAACAAATGGCAGGAGGCCGCGGACACCTACCAGAAGGCCATCGCGTTGAAGCCGGACGCCGCCGCCAATTACAACAACCTCGGGAACGATCTGGCGAAACTCGGGAAAGTCGATGACGCTCGGGCAGCCTATCAAAAATATGTCGACCTGAACCCGACGGATGCGGCGCTGGCCTGGCGCAATTTCGGAACCGTGCTCTACAACTCCAACCGCATGAAGGAATCCATCGAGCCGCTGCAAAAGGCCACCACACTCGATCCAAAGAACGCGACCGCCTGGCTGCTTCTTGGGATCGCCCTGGTGAACACCATGGAATTCAAGACCGAGGGTGACAAAATCACTCCCGTGATGCAGCCCGGCACGGTGGAAGCCTATCAACACGCCATCGACCTCGATCCGAACGGGCCCATTGGCGCGCAGGCCAAGCAAGGCCTGGATTCCCTGCAGGCCATGGGCGTCGGCATCACCACCAAGATCGGACAGGCGCCGCCCAAGCCGGCGAAGAAGAAGTAATAATTTCCCGCTCTTGATTGCGCGATGGGGCCGGAATGCCCGGCCCTGTCGCGCAGCTTCATTCTCCACAGAAGAAGTTAAGAGGAAACACCGCTTTCAAATGAAGAGCTATCAACTCTCAACTGTGAACTGTTAACTTATTTTTTTGAGCGGGCAAAGCCACGCAGCCTTCAGAAATGCGTAAGCGTGCCCGTGATTTTCGTTCGCCGCAGGGCCCATGAAAAAATCGCGAAGGAGATCGGGAGGAGAAGGGCCGCGAACAATAGTAATCCCGCGATCGACGGCAACAACTCGCGCGTCGAGGCATGGCCCAAAATCGCGGCACGCATTCCCTCCAGGGAATACGTAACCGGAATGAGCCGCGCCACGTACTGCAACCACATTGGGAGGACGGAAATCGGATACATCATTCCCCCCACCACGGAGGAAAGGCCGAGGATGGCCCAATTCACCGGATTGCCCCGTTTGAAGATCAGAAGGTAGCTCGCACTCAGGATGCCCAGTCCCGAAAACGCCAGAACGGATGCCCCCAGCACGAGCAAAGCGCCCAGCCAGTTGGCTCCCTGCAAGGGAAAGCCGAACAAGATCGCGCCCCAGCCGATGTAAATCGCCGTGCGCAGCGACATCAAAGCGAACGGATACAGGCTCGATCCGGCCAGGATCACGGGGAGGGAAGTTTGGGTCACCAGCAGATTTTCGAGCGTGCCGTTTTGCCGCGCCTCCTGCAGGCTTCCGTCAAAGGTAACGAGCGCCACGCTCAGGTAATCGAAGAATGCAATTCCCACCAGGGCAAAGGAAAAATAGTTCGTGCCGGGCGGGAGCGACCTCTCCAGCGCCGGACTTTGCACAAAACGGGAGAGGAAATAAAAGCTGGCGGCCCCGAACAGCGCCTGAAAAATTTCGATCACAAACGCGGCGCGATAGCTGCGCGCGACCGCAAGATCCCGGCGAAACAGGAGCGCCAGTTTCCGGAGCGTCAAGGCGAATTGCGGCGCGCTCTTCATGGCGTTTCCCGCAACGCACGGCGAGTCAGGATTTCCAGGGATTCCTCCAGCGTATCGGCGCCGGCGGCGGCCTTGACGCCCGCCAGAGTGTCACAGGCGAGCAAGCGCCCGCCGTCCAGCACCGCAATCTTGCCGGCGAGTTGTTCGACTTCGGCCAGCGTATGCGAAGCGAAAATCATCGTCGTCCCGTGGACGCCGACAATATCCTGGAGAAGAAACCTCCGGAATTCGGCGGCCGCGAGCGGATCCAGGCTGCGCGTGGGCTCATCGAGGAGCAACACCGACGGCCG
>JBGQJJ010000082.1:0-8602 GCA_041498955.1 Terriglobia bacterium | reverse complement strand
TCCGCGACACCTGCGCGGGCGCGCCCTCCGGCTGCACGCCTTCCACGCAGCGCGTTTCCGTCGCGACCGGCGGAACGCAAGCCAACGGCGCGAGCACTTCGGCGACGATCAGCGCGTCGGGCCGCTTCATCACGTTCAAGTCCGCAGCGACGAACCTCAGCTCCGTCTCGTCTCCCGCATCCGGACTTTTCCTGCGAGACACCTGCGCCGGAGCGGCCTCGCCCTGCGCTCCTTCCACGCAACCGCTCGATTAGCTCTTATTTCTCACCACAATCATGATCGGTAGAACGCGGCATGCGATTCAAGGTTTTCGTGGCGCCGGCGTCTCGCCGGCGTTTTTGCTTTGTGTGGAGATCGGAAAAATCGCCGGCGAGACGCCGGCGCTACAACAACAAAACCCACCGATTGAATCCTGGGCTATTCGCAAGTCACGTCAATCCTGCAACAGGAACAAGCGATCCGCGGCGAGTTCGATCACCCAAGGCTGCGGAAGATCCCGAAACGATTCCCACTCCTGCTTGAAGACTTCAGCCTGCACGTGAAAATCGGCAGGACTCGCGGCCGGCGAGCCGATGCGCAGGTCGAGCGTGACGCGGAAGGGCGTTTCGGACATCGCCGCCAGCCAGCAAGGGAACACGTTCACGGAATTTCCCGAGTTTAATTTCGCCGGGGGATGGACGCGCACATGGTTCGCACGGATCGCCACATGCTCGGGCGGCTTTGCAAACTGCTGCGCGACGCGCAGCGTGCAGCCCCAATCGAGCGCTTCGACTCGTCCATCGGACAAGCGCCGCGCCCGGGAAAAATTCTTGCAACCTGTAACGCGCGCAACTTCAAGCGTCGGAGGATGGCGGAAAATTTCTTCCTTCGGCCCTTGCGCCGCCACGCTCCCGTTTGCCAGCACGACAAGTTTTTCGCAAACGCGGTACGCCTCTTCGAGATTGTGGCTCACGAACAATGTCGATCCGCCGAAGTTTTCCAACGTTTCGCGGAGCTGGCGCTCCAGAGCGCTGCGCAGATGCGTGTCCAGCGCGGAGAATGGCTCATCGAGCAGCAGCGCGGCCGGCTCGATGGCCAGCGCGCGAGCGAGCGCCACGCGCTGTTGCTCTCCGCCGGAAAGCGTCTCCGGGTAGCGTTCCGCCAGGCCATCGAGATGCGCGGCGGCAAGCTGATCCGCGACGCGCCGATTTCTCTCCGCCTCCGGGAGGCGCCGCAATCCGAAGCCGATATTTTCGCCCACGCTCAGATTCGGAAATAGGGCGTAATTTTGGAAGAGCAAACCAATGCGGCGCCCGCGCGGCGGCACGTTGATGCCCTGCTCGGAATCAAAGAGCACGCGCCCGTGAAGCACGATGCGTCCGCGATCCGGCGCCTCGAGCCCCGCGATCGCGCGCAGCGCCATCGTTTTGCCCGAACCGGAAGGGCCAAGCAAACCCAGGGGCGCGCCGTCGGCGGCAAATTCGACGGCGAGCCGGAATCCTGGCACGTTCTTTTCAATCGCGACTTCGAGTGACATGATTCGCTTTTGGTGGCGCAGGCTTCAGCCTGTGGGTTTTCAATCGCCGATACAAATTCAAACCCCACAGGCTGAAGCGTGTGCCACTTAATGCCTCCGCCATAGGCTCATCGCCCGGCGATTGGTGCCATAAATAACGGTGAGTACGAGAAAAGAAAACAGCAGCAGAACCAGCGCCGTCCGATTCGCCGCGTCGTAGTTGGCGGCCTGCACTTGATCGTAAATGTCGATCGAAACCGTGCGCGTCACTCCGGGAATGTTTCCGCCGACCATCAGCACCACGCCGAACTCGCCGATCGTGTGCGCGAAGCTCAACACGATTCCGGTGACCGCTCCGGCCGCGGAGAGCGGCAAGATCACGCGAAAAAATGTTTCCAGGCGCGACGCTCCGAGTGTCCAGGAAGCTTCGATCAACCGGCGGTCCACCCCTTCAAATCCGGCCGAAATCGGCTGAACCGCGAACGGCAGGCTGTACAGCACGGACGCCACAAGCAGACCCCCGAACGTGAACGGAAGCGTGTGGCCAAACCACGACTGCCAAATCCTGCCGGCAAAATGGCGCGGACCAAGACCCACCAGAATGTAGTAGCCGAGCACCGTGGGCGGAAGAACCAGCGGCAGCGCGACGATCGCTTCGACCAGAAATTTCCAGCGCCAGCGCGAGAACGTCACCCAATACGCGATGGGCAGGCCTACGGCGAGGAGAATCCCCGCGACGCAAAGCGCCAGCTTCAGCGAAAGCGCGATCGCCTCCCAGTTCAAGGTTTCCCTCCGGTGGAGATCCTGGCGGGAAGCGCAAATCCGTATCGCTCGAGCAGCGCTGCCGTTGCGGGCATTTTGATGTAGTCGAGAAATTGCCGCGCGCCTTGCGGATTCGCCGCCGCGCGAACGGCCACAACTCCCTGCTGAATCGGCGCGTATAAATTTTCAGGAATGTTCCAGGCGCGGCCTATGTCTTTCATTGCGGGGGAAAGCACAAGAGAAAGCGCGACAATCCCCGCGTCCGCGTTTCCGGATTCCACAAACTCCGCCGTCTGCGAAATATTTTCGCCGAGAACGAGCCGGTCCTTCACCGCTTCATAGACGCCCGATTGTCGCAGCGCTTCCTCCGCCGCGCGGCCGTACGGCGCGTGCTCAGGATTGGCGATGGCTATTTTTTTCACGACGGGATCGCGCAAAGCGGCAAAACCTTTGCTGACGCCCACGCGGGAATCTTTTCTCGTCCACAAGACGATTCTGCCGATGGCGTAAAGATACGTGCTCCCCGGCGCGGCGAGGCCTTCCGTTTCGAGTTTCTTCGGATACGCAATGTCCGCGGAGAAAAAAACGTCAAATGGCGCGCCATTTTCGATTTGCGTTAGAAAATTTCCGGACGAGCCCATGCTGAGGCGAACCGTGCAGCCCGTCGCCTTCTCGAAATTCGCGGCGATCTCGTTCATCGCGTAGGTCAGGTCGGACGCCGCGGCCACGGTGACGGTGCCGCACGGCTTCGACGTCGCTTGTGACAATGACGCGGCATTCCCTGCGTGAGTGGCACGAAACTGCGCGCCCAGCACGAGTCCAGCGACGATGGCCATCGCCAATGTTGTATGAATCCTCTTCATCTTCGCCCCGTCCGGAGTCACATGCGCACGATCATGACTTCCGTGGCTTTGATGAGAGCCGCCGCGGTCTGCCCCTTTTCGAGGCGCATTTCGCGCGCGGCATCCGCCGTGATAATCGAGGAGATGCGCTGCCCGCCGATCGAAAGCTTCACCTGCGCGAGCAACCCGCTGTAGCGCACCTCCACAATCCGCCCGACGAGTTGATTGCGCCCGCTGATGCGGCGGAAGTTGCGCCGCCCAGCCAGGACATCCTTTTCCTCGGTGCGCGGCAGAAAGCGTTCGATTTCGGATGCGGGGATGCGGTGGTGACCTCCGGCGGTGCGAATGCTGCGCAATTTCTTCTTGTAGATCCACTGTTTAAGCGTGGGATAGCTGATCCCCAGCGAGCGCGCGGCATCGCGGGGACTGAGCAATTCGTCGGATTGCACAGACACCTCCAGAAAATACATTTATACTCGTTTTTTACAGATATGTAAATACGGATTAATACGGTTTAAGTAGCGCAGGCTTCAGTCTGTGGGGGCTAGTACAAGCAAGGACTAAAACCGACAGACTGAAGTCTGTCCTACTAATCCTCCGGCGCAAACGCCAACAACACGTTGCCCGGCATTCCGCCGTTGCGCGGATATCCGGAATTGACGAACATCATGCCGCCTGCAATGACCGGGCCAGCGCCGTCGATCGAGCCGCCCTTGGCCGGCACTCCATTCACCGTGGAATAAGTCTGGGCAGCCGTATCGAAATCCCAAAGCATCTCGCCGTCCTCGGTGCTGAACGCCCGCACGTGCCCATCGAGCGAGGCGGAGAATACGACGCCGGGGATCAGAGTCAGCGCGGCGGACTGGCCGGGACTGCAGCCCGGCCGCGGCGGATCGCAGGGATGGCCCGGAGCAAACCAGGCTTTCGCGCCATCCTCAAGATGCAGCGCCGTCAGCCCGCCGCCCTTCGCGGGATCGAATGTCGCGCCACCTACGGGCCCGGCGGTGTTCATCACGCCGGACGAGTCGTTTACGGCCGCGTACACTTTTTGTTCATCGCTGGCCATGCCCCACTGCACGCCGCCGTTCAGGCCGCCTTTGCCGACGCGCGTCTGCCAGAGGATTTTTCCTTTCGCGTCCGGATCAAACGCGTACACCATGCCGGATTTTTGTCCCGCAACAAGCATTTCCTTGCCGTTCGGCGCACGCACCAATATGGCCGACGAACCGAAATCGAAATCCGGCCCATTCGTTGGCGGGCAATTCACGCCTTTCGTCCGGCAGGCGGACGTATAAGCATCGTTCGCGAGCACCTGCTGCGTCCATGCGATGCGTCCCGACTTCAGGTCGAGCGCCATCACGGCATCGCTTGTTAAAGTTGCGGGGTCCGAATAGTTGTCGCCGGTAGCGACGTAGAGCAATCCCCGCTTCGTGTCCACCGTCGGGGCCGACCAGACCGGAGCGCCGGAAGGTCCCCACTGAGCCGATCCCGCGCTGTTCGTGCCGGTTTTCTGCGGCGGGTCCACCGTGAACGTTTTCCAAACCGTGGAGCCGTCGCGGATGCGAAGCGCCGTGACGCTCCCGCGAAACGTGCAGCACACATATTGTGGATCGAGCGAACGCGTTTCCTCCCATGACGCGGCCGGAATGAAGACGACGCCATCGAGCGCCACGGACGATCCCGTCAGCCGTGCGGCTTCGTGATCGTCAATGCGCTTCTTCCAAAGCAGATGGCCGGACCTGGCGTCCAGTGCGTAGGCCCAGCCGATCAGGTCCGTCAGCACGAGGGACGTTGCGGAACCGTTTGCGACGGGAAGGACGGCGCCACGCACCGGGCCATTGGCTTGGAATACCCAATGCGTGCAACCCGTCCTGGCATCTACGGCCTCGACCGCGCCGCTGGCGCTGCCGACAAAGAGCGTGCCGTTCACAACGCTCGGCGCCGCGAAGGCCGTGACGTCGCCCGGGAAACCAAGCGCCCATTTCAACTTGAGGCGCCGAACCTGTCCCGGCGCGAGCCCCGCGCGCTCGGCGGTCTGGTAGCGCGCATTGGACGCGGAAGGACTCCATCCCGCCCATGTATCGTTGGCCGGCCCGGACAGGATGGAAATCTTCGCGGAGCAAAATGCACTGGCAGGCAGCGGCGCTTCTTCCATCTTCGTTCCCAGGAAATTCGCGACGGCCTCACGCTCCGCGCGTTTCATGGGGTAGGCCACGGCCATCATCAATCCGAAATCGAGCGTCCGGAGAATTCTGGCGGCGGATAATTTCTGCAAAGCGTCCCGCGAGGGCGCGCGCGAACCTGCCTGGTCGTGGCATGACGCGCACCGCTTTTGATACACATCGGCGCCTGATACGGAGATCTGCGCAGACGGAGAGGCGGGCGCGGAATTCTGCGCCGCAACCGCCGGGATCGCGCCAACAAACACAGCCAACATTGCAATGCGAAAAGACAAATTTGCGGAAGTCCTTGCGTATCTCATGAGAATTCTTCCTCTTGAAAATTAATGTCTGGGGGAATCTTACGATATTTTGTGCGCTGACGTGGGGAGAATCCGGGAACGCCAATCTCCTGATTGGCGGGTGTCGCAACGCCAATCAGGAGATTGGCGTTCCCAGGGTCGCCGCCAAGCAGTCCTACAGGTGGGCGGCGGCTTCCTGCTCGAACGCGTGATAGGACGAGCGCACCAGCGGACCTGACTCAACATGCGCGAAGCCCATCTGCTCGCCCAGCTTTTTGTACTCGGCGAACTCATCGGGGTGGACGTACCGCACGATGGGCAAATGCTCGCGCGTCGGCTGCAAATATTGGCCCAGCGTCAGGATGTCGGTGCCTTGCGCCGCCAGATCGCGCATTGCGGCGAGAACTTCCTCGCGCTCTTCGCCAAGACCGAGCATCAGCCCCGTTTTGGTCGGCATTTCCGGCGCCAGCGATTTCGCGCGGCGCAGCAATTCGAGCGACCGGCCATAGACCGCGCCCTTGCGCACTTCGTGATACAGCCGCGGAACCGTTTCCGTGTTGTGGTTCAGCACGTCCGGGCGCGCGGCAATCACGGTTTGGAGCGCGTTCCAGTCGCCGCGAAAATCGGGGATCAACACTTCCACTTTGCAGGCCGGAACGCGCTGGCGAATTTCGGAAATGGTTCGGGCGAAGATGGCCGCGCCGCCGTCGGGCTGGTCATCGCGGTTGACGGAAGTTACCACGGCATACCGCAGGCCCATGCGTTCCACCGCTTCGGCCACGCGCTCCGGTTCCTGCTCGTCCGGCGGGCCGGCAGGCTTGCCCGAAGGAACCGCGCAGAAGCCGCAAGCCCGCGTGCAAATATTTCCCAGAATCATGAACGTCGCGGTGCGGTGCTCCCAGCATTCGCCCATATTCGGGCACCGCGCGCTCTCGCACACGGTGTTGAGCCCCAGCGTGCGCATGATGCGCTTCAAATCCTGGTAATTGGGCCCGTTAAAGAATTTGACGCGCAGCCATTCCGGTCTCGGGTGGGACGCCGGATCTAGTGATACTCCCGGCGCAGGCGCGGGAACTGAGTTTGAAATAATGTGAAATGGCGAAGCCATCGAGAACGATCTCAATTTTCTATTCTAAGCGCAGCACCGGCGAGACACAAGCGCGCCAGGCGGATCGTAGTGTTTCAGTTGCACATTGCCGGAAGTCCCGTAGGGACGACATACCGTAGCCCACCCCGACCCGGTCGGGGTGGGAATGCGTGCACACGACGACAAGCCCCGGAGGGGCGACACACTGTTCTACGCTGGGGTCGATAGCTCCAGGCGAGATTGATGCCATTCGACCACACCTAACAATGCTTTTTGTGGCTATTTTACCACGCCCTATTGTCGAATACGCTTCAACTCATTGATTATAATGGCCTAAACATTATTTTGGAAGGGCTTCAAAATGCTACTATAACCTCTTCCGTGAGCTATCAAACCACCATCGACAAGCCAGTCGCTACGAAGGGAGTAGGTCTCCATACCGCCGTAAAATCCCACCTGCGGCTGGTGCCTGCCCCGGCGAATACCGGAATCGTGTTTCGGCGCGTGGACCTGGACAATTTTGAGATCGAAGCGCATGTGCGAAACGTGGCGCGCGTCAGCTACGCCACGAGCCTGATGAAAAAAGGCGTACTACTCTCTACGACCGAGCATGTTCTCGCCGCCCTTTATTCTTGCGGCGTGGACAATGTATACATCGAGCTGGACGCGCTGGAATTGCCCATCCTGGATGGTTCCTCGCAGCCCTTCATTGAAATGCTGGAGCAGGCTGGAATTCGAAGTCTGCGGAAGCGGCGGCGTTTTCTGAAGGTCGTCAAACCGCTGGAAGTTTCCGAGGGCGGGAGGCGCATCGGAATTTACCCGGCGGACGATTTCCGGGTCCGATGTTACGTGGAATACGCGCATCCTGCCGTGGGGACGCAGGAAATCGAATTGCGCGTGGGCCGCGAGTCGTTCAGCCGGATGCTGGCGCCCGCGAGAACGTTTGGCTTCGTTCAGGACTTCGAAGGTCTGCGCCGGATGGGGCTGATTCGCGGCGGCTCGCTCGAAAACGCCATTGTCCTGAATGAAAGCGGGGTCATGAATGGCCCGTTGCGGTTCCCGGACGAGTTCGGCAGACACAAGGCGCTGGACTTGATCGGCGATCTGGCGCTGGTCGGCCGCCCTCTGCTCGCGCGCGTCGAGGCCCACAAGGCCGGCCACGCCCTGCACACACAGTTGGTTACACGCCTGCTCGCCGATCCTTCCCTCTGGACCGAGACATACGATGAAGCCCCTTCGGGTCGCTCCCAGCTCCGCGCCGAGGCCACTGCCTCCGCTGCTGATTGAAGATCCTGTCCGACAACTTTGGGCTGAATCGTGTAGCGCTCGCCTTCAGGCGAGCATGGGCTTTGACGGTCAGTGCCCGCCTGAAGGCGGCCTCTACATAGACGTTTTAAATCCAAGTTGGCGCGCAGGCTCTGAACACTCCCTTTGACGATGCCCCCCTGTGTTCCTTCGATGAAGTATTCAATTCGCATCGCCCGCAGTACCCTCGCATTGTCAATCCTCAGGGAAACGCTGAGAATGCAGGCATGACAAATTCCGACTTGGTGATTGTGATTCTGGCGGCCGGCAAGGGCACGCGGCTGAAATCCGCGCTGGCAAAGGTGTTGCACCGCGCGGGCGGGCGGACGCTCGTCGAGCACGTGGTGCGCGCCTGCCAGCCGCTCAAACCACGCGAGATCGTGGCCGTGGTGGGGCATCAGGCCGATGACGTGAGCGCCGCGGTGGCGCCGCTCGCCGTCAAAACGGTTTTGCAGGAGCCGCAGCGCGGGACAGGCCACGCGATGCTTGTAGCGCGGCGCGCGATTTCCGCCCGCGCGAAGTTCGCGATTCTTTTGCCGGGCGACGCGCCTCTCGTCCGCACGGAAACGATTGCCGCGCTGGCGCGAGCGCACCGGGAAAGCGGCGCAGCGGCGACCATTCTTTCCGCGGAAATCGAAAGCCCCGCGGGG
>JBGQJJ010000081.1:0-8747 GCA_041498955.1 Terriglobia bacterium | reverse complement strand
GAAAGACCGCGCCGAGGTTCTGGCCGCGCTGGCCTCCGTGGACTACGTCGCGATTTTTGATGAGCCGACTCCGCGCGAATTGATTTCCCGCGTGCTACCGAGCATTCTCGTCAAGGGCGCGGATTGGGCGCTCGACCAGGTCGCGGGACGCGAGGAAGTCGAAGCCGCCGGCGGGCGCGTCGTTTCCATTCCACTTGCGCCCGGATATTCCACTTCCAATCTCGTGCAACGAATCCGCAATGCCGGCGCCAGCGTTTCGGCCGCGCCACGCGACACCAACAACAAATCATGATTCTGTCATCGGTTTCGGAGACACTGGCATCGGTGAGCCGGCATCCCGCGCTGGAGTCCGCGATTGCCTCGCTCCGCCAGGGAACTGCGCGCGAACGGCTTGCCGGACTGACAGACACAGGAAAAGCCTTGCTCGCGGCTATCGTTGTCACAGAACTGCGCCGCCCCATGGTTGTCCTGGTGGAATCCGGTGCGCGAGCGGAAGTGTTCGCCGCGTCCATGCAATTTTTTTACGCCGCGCTCGCCGGACAAGAAGCCACCGAAGTGACCGTCTTGCCGGCCATGGATGTCCTGCCCTGGCAGGACGCCGCGCCGCACGCGGAAATTCTCGAAAATCGCGCCGTGACTTTGTGGCGATATGCCACCGGGCAGGCGCGCGTCGTGGTGGCCCCGGTTGCCGCGGCTCGCATGCGTCTCGCCGACGCGGCGTACTATGCGGAACAGGCGCGCACGCTCGCCCGCGACGAATCCGTTTCGCTCGACGATCTGGTCGCCCACCTTCGGCGCGTGGGCTATGAATCCCACGACATGGTGGAAATGCCCGGCCAATTCACGGTCCGCGGCGGAATCGTCGATATTTTTCCCGCGGAGGCTGAGCGGCCCGTGCGTCTCGAACTTTTCGGAGACTCGGTCGAATCGCTGCGTGAATTTGATCCCAACACGCAGCGTTCCGTCCGCCCCATCGAGCGCGTGACGCTTCCACCCCTCGTGGAACAAACAGGAATCGCATTTGGCGGGGGAAACGGAAACTCAGGCGGTTCGGAACGCGCGATTCGGACTCATTCCTTGTTCGATTTGCATGAAGACACGGTCATCCTTCTGGACGAGCTGGGAGCGATCGAGGAAGCCTCCCGCGCATTTTTGGAAAGCGCGCTGGAGAGCCTTGAATCGACAGGAGCCGATTCGCTGGAAGTCATGTCCTCGCATTACTTCACCGACGAATGGGACGCGCAGCTTTCGCGCCATCCGCGTTTGGAGCTCGAACACCTTGGGCTGACGCGCGAAGACTCCGACACTCGCACGATTCAAACGCATCCGACGGCGCGCTTCCACGGCAATGTGCCCGCCTTCATGGAGGAAGCGCGCAAGCGTATTGCCGCGGGCGAGCGCGTTCTGCTCGCCGCGGAGAGCCTGGGCGAGCTCGAACGCTACGCGGATTTGTGCCACGAATACGAGGTCCCATTCCGTCTCGGCGAACTTGAGGAGAACGCCACCAGCGCCCGGCTTGCCGAGGACTCCTCGGCCGGCAGTGTTCCCGCGGTGGTCCTGTGCCGCGCTCCGTTCACGGATGGTGTCGTGTTTCTCGACGCGCGTGTCGCCATCTTCGGAACCGGGGACGTTTTTGAATCCATGCTGCAGGGCGCGACGAAGCGGCGGCCCAAAACGGCCAGCTTCTTCAGCGATTTTTCAGAGCTGAAGTCCGGCGATTACGTCGTGCACGTCGACCACGGCATCGGCCAGTTTGAGGGATTGCAACAAATCGAAAACGGCGGCGCGCGCGGCGAATTCATGCGCCTGCGCTATGCGGATGACGCGCGCCTCTATGTTCCGCTCGAACGGCTAGACCTGGTCCAGAGCTATCGCGCTGTCGAGGGCGCAAAACCCGTTCTCGACAAACTGGGCGGCAGCACCTGGACGGCGCGAAAAGCTCGTGTCAAGAAGTCGGTCGAAGACATGGCCGACAAATTATTGAAGCTGTATGCCGGACGGAAAGCGGGAGAGGGCTTCGCGTTTTCGCCGGACGGCGCGTTCCAGCGCGAATTTGAAGACACCTTCGAGTTTGAAGAAACGCCGGACCAGGCCATCGCCATCGGCGACGTCAAGCGCGATATGGAGCGTCAGCAGCCCATGGACCGGCTGCTGTGCGGCGACGTGGGTTACGGCAAAACGGAAGTGGCCATGCGCTCCGCGTTCAAGGCGGTCACCGACTCCAAGCAAGTTGCCGTGCTTGCCCCGACTACGATCCTCGCGTTCCAGCACTTTGAAACTTTCCGCCGCCGCTTCGCTGCATTTCCGGTTCGTGTTGACCTGCTCAGCCGGTTTCGCACACCACGCGAACAGAAAACCGTTCTGGCTGGAGTGGAAACGGGGCAAGTGGACATCGTCATCGGCACGCACCGGCTGCTTTCCAAGGACGTGAAGTTTCACGACCTCGGCCTCCTGGTCGTGGACGAGGAGCAACGCTTCGGCGTCGCGCACAAGGAACGCCTCAAGGAATTGAAGCTCAACGTTGACGTCTTGACGCTTTCGGCGACTCCCATTCCGCGCACGCTCAATATGTCTCTCGTCGGTTTGCGCGACATGAGCGTCATCGAAACGCCTCCGAAGGACCGCCTGGCCATTCAAACCGTCGTCGCCCCCTTTTCCGAATCGCTGATTCGCCGCGCCATCGACGAGGAAATGTCGCGGCACGGGCAAGTTTTCCTGGTACATAACCGCGTCGAATCGATCTATGCGATCGCCGATCTTATTAACAAGCTGGTCCCGAAAGCGCGCGTCGTGGTTGGGCATGGCCAGTTGAATGAGAAAGAACTGGAGTCCGTGATGTTCAAATTTGTGCGTGGCGAGGCGGATGTTCTGGTCTGCACGACGATTGTCGAAAATGGCCTCGACATTCCGCGCGCCAACACGATCCTCATCAATCGCGCCGACCGTTTCGGCCTTTCCGAACTTTACCAGCTCCGCGGCCGCGTGGGCCGCTCCAACCAGCGCGCCTATGCGTACTTGATGGTCCCCGAGGACGTTTCGCTCACGCCGCTGGCGACCCGGCGTCTCGCCGCCCTGAAGGAATTCAGCGCCCTCGGCGCGGGATTCCGCGTCGCCGCGCTTGATCTCGAACTCCGCGGCGCCGGAAACCTGCTTGGCGGCCAGCAGCACGGCCATATCAACGCGATCGGCTTCGATCTGTACGTGCAGATGCTCGAGCGGGCTGTGGCAACCTTGAAAGGCGAAGAGGTCAAACCCGAAATGCGCGCCACAATCAACCTCGGGCTCGATATTCGCATCCCAGAAGAGTACATCCCGAACGAAAATCTTCGTTTGCGGACGTACAAGCGGATAGCGGGCATCACCGGAGAAACCGAAAGGGATGAGGTGAACAACGAACTGACCGACCGGTTCGGGGCTCCGCCTCCCGCGGTGGGAAACCTGTTGGATTATGCGTTGCTGAAGGGGCTGGCCGAGGGATTGCTGATCTCGTCCATCGAGAGGCGCGCCAATGAAGTGGCCATTAAATTTCATCCCGAGACGCCGCTGTCGCCGGAAAATCTGGTGAAGTTCATCCGCTCGCAGAAGGAAGGATTGCGACTGGACCCGAGCGGCACGCTCTGGATGCGTCTCGACCGCCGTGGGCGCGTGGCGGATAGCGTCAGAAACGTGTTGCTTCCGCTGGAAACGAAGCGATAAACTGGAAAACGAGCGATTCCTATGAAACCAACCAAATGGCTTATTTTTTCTCTCCTTTTCGCGGGCTTCAGCGTTCCCGCGGGCGCGCAAACCAAGAGCACCGTGGTCGAGGAAGTGGTCGCCCGCGTGAACAACGAGATCATCACGCGGGAGGACTTGCAGCACGCGCGAACCTCCCTCGAAAGCGAAGCGCGGGAAGCGTGCGCGAAATGTTCCCCGGAGCAGATTCGCGTGCAAGTTGCGGCGAAGGACAAGGACCTTCTTCGCGATTTGATCGATCAATCCCTGCTCACGCAGCGCGCGAAGGATGTCGGGATTAACGTGGACGCCGACGTCATCAAGCGGCTGGACGCCATCCGCCTGCAGTACAAATTGCCCAGCATGGAAGCGCTGGAGGCGGAGGTCACCAAGAGCGGCCAGGATTTCGAGGACTTCAAGGGCCAGCTTCGCGACCAGCTCCTGACGCAGGAATTGATTCGCAAGGAAGTGGGCTCCAAGATCATCGTGAGCCACGAAGACATCGTGAAGTATTACAACGATCACAAGGGTGAGTTCGTGCGCCCCGAAACCGTCGTCCTTCGCGAAATTTTTGTGTCGACGGAAGGCAAACCCGACGCCGACATTCCCGCCCTGCGAAAAAAAGCCGAAAATATGCGCGACCGGGTTTTGAATAATGGCGACGATTTTGGAGCGCTGGCCAAGCGCTATTCGGACAGCCCCACGGCCCAACAGGAGGGCGAGCTCGGCGCCTTCCAACGCTCGCAGCTCGACGCCAAGATCGCGGAAAAGGTGTTCGCCCTCAATCGCAGCCAGATGACCGATGTCATGGAGACGAAAACCGGGTTTGAAATCCTCCAGGTTCGGGAGCGCTACCAGGCGGGCGAGCAGCCTCTGGACAAAGTCGAACCCGAAATCAGCAATAAACTTTATGAAGCAAAAATGGAGCCGGGCATGCGCACCTATCTGACGACGCTGCGGGAAGACAGCTACGTGCAGATCAAGCCCGGATATACCGACACGGCTGCTGTGAAAGCCGAACCGATCGAGGAAGTCGCCGCGACGCCCGAAAAAGACGATTCCAAGAATAAGTCCGGCCGCAAATTCGGCATTCTTCCCAAGAAGAAATCCGGCACATGAAACAGAGCTTTGTCTCCAGTCTCCAGGACGGCCAGACCGTTACCTCTCACTTTCTTGTCTGTGTAAAGGAAATCCGCTCCACTCGCGAAGGAAAAGCCTACTTGCGGCTGGAACTGGGCGACGCCACCGGACGCGTCGAGGCGCGCATGTGGGAAGGGTTTGACCGCATGGCCGCCTCGTTTGAGCGCGACGATTTTGTGAAGGTCCAGGCGCGCGTCGAAAATTACCGCAACAAACTTCAGCTGGCCATCGAAAAAATTCGCCGCGCCGAGGAAAGCGAAGTCGATCCCGCGGATTTCTTCGCCCACACGAAAGAAAATGTGGACGAACTGTACGCCAAGCTGCTGGAGGTCGTCGCTTCGGTGGGGAATCCCTGGCTCCGGCAACTCCTCGAAAGCGTTGTGCAGGACCCGGAAATCGTTCCGCGCTTGAAGCGGGCCCCCGCGGCCAAGGTCATGCATCACGCCTATTACGGAGGCTTGCTCGAACACGTCCTCAGCTTATGCAATCTTTGCCGCGCGGTCCT
The DNA here is from genome assembly GCA_041498955.1 of Terriglobia bacterium. Lineage (GTDB taxonomy): Bacteria > Acidobacteriota > Terriglobia > Acidiferrales > UBA7541 > Palsa-360. Next base: position 3,388 of record JBGQJJ010000081.1, on the reverse strand, counting down.
CGGCCACTATCACGAGGCAGACGGTGATCTTTTGCTCGCGGGCGCCGTCCTCCACGACGTTGGAAAGTTGCAGGAACTCAGTTACGAGCGTTCCCTCGGCTACACCGATGAAGGCCAGCTTCTGGGACACATCCTGATCGAGTACGAACTGGTCGCGAAAAAAATGGATGCCATCGACGGATTTCCGCCCGCGCTGAAAATCCTGGTGCAGCACATGCTGGTTTCTCATCACGGGCAATACGAATTTGGTTCGCCGAAACTTCCGATGTTCCGCGAAGCCTTGATGCTGCATTATCTGGACGACCTCGATTCCAAGATGGCCGCGATCCGTTCGGCGCTCGAGTCCGATCAGGGAGAAGGGAATTGGACGGCCTTCAGCGGGGCTCTCGAACGCCGCCTGCTGCGCTCCGACCGTTTTCTGGCCGGTTCGGGCGCGCGCACGGAAAAAAACTCCGCGGCTCAGGCTGCGGCCGGCGGCGGGAATCCTGCGGATGGAAATGAATAACAACGTGGAACACACCGGCCCATCGCGAGGCGCGGGCCCGCGACATTCGATTCTTGATCTCGCCCCGCTCGAACTGGAATGTCTGAGCGTTCTCTGGCCCCTGGGCGAAGGCACGGTGCGCGACATTCATCGCGCGCTGGCCGCGTCTCGACCCCGCGCGTACACAACGGTCTTGACCATCATGGATCGCCTCGAACAGAAAGGGATCGTGACTCGCCGGAAAGTGGGCAAAGCCTTTCACTATCAGGCCAGGCTGAGCGCCGAAGAGGCTCGCTTGAAAGCGGTGGAGAAAATCGTGGAAGGATTTTTTGACGGCTCGCCGGAAGCCCTCGCGGCGCATCTTTCCTCTCAAGGAGGGACGGCCCGGGAATTTCCTTCACCCGCGCCCGCCGCCGTTGACGCGCCCGCTACACCCGTCGCAGAATTGCAAACTCAGAATCTTGACGAGAGATTACTCTAATAAAAATGTTCCCCGCGCCCTTTTCGATTCGCGACAAGCTGATCTCCCCTGGCACCGTTCTCGCGCCCATGGCCGGAGTGACCGACACGGTTTTTCGCCGCATGATTCGCGGCCTCGGCGGCTGCGGCCTGATCATGACCGAGTTCACGAGCGCCGAATGCATCACGCGCAACTCCGCCCGCACGTCGCGTTATCTTTTCTTTGAGCCGGACGAGCATCCGATCACGGGCCAGTTGTTCGGCGCCGACGCCGATGTGATGGGCCGCGCCGCGGGGATGGTCGAACAACTGGGCTTCGACATTGTGGACGTCAACCTTGGCTGCCCCGCGAAAAAAGTCGTGAAGTGCGGCGGCTCGGGTCTCTTGCGCGATTTGAAGGGACTCGAGCAAGTCCTCCGCGCCGTGCGCTCCGCCGTGCGAATTCCGATGACCATCAAGATTCGCGCCGGATGGGATGAAAACAGCATCGTTGCCGCGGAGGTCGCTCGCCTCGCCGAACAAATCGGCGTCGAAGGCATCGCCGTTCATCCGCGCACGCGCGTGCAGGGATATACCGGGCGCGCCGATTGGAATGTCATCCGCGACGTGAAGCAGGCCGTGCGCATGCCCGTCATCGGCAACGGCGACATCAACGCGCCCGAGGACGCGATGCGCATGTTGCGCGAAACCGGATGCGACGCCGTGATGATCGGGCGCGCCGCATCCAACAATCCCTGGATCTTCCGCCAGATCGCCCAATTCGCCGCGACGGGATCCTGCGACGAACCGAGCGAGTGGGACCGTTACCAGTTGCTTTCCCTGTATTTCCGGAATCTGGTCGATACCGAATGGCCCGATGCGATTGGAAGAATGAAGCAATTCACCAGCTATTTTACGCACGGCGTGCGAAACGGCGGCGAATTGCGCAGGAACGTGCATACGTCCCGCACCCCGGCCGAAATTCTGGATCGAGTGGACGCCTTTTTTGCCCAGACTGTAACCTGAGGAGGTACGTGGATGACCGCTGCCAGCGCTACGACCCCAGCACTCGAGCGCCGACGGGAACGCAGAGTCCCAGTACATCTCCCGATTGTGGTTCGCGGCATGGACCTCACGGGGATGTCGTTCGAGGAGCACACTTCCAGTGAAAATATTTGCCGTGGCGGCGCCGCGTTCGCCACGCGTTATCCGCTCAACCTCGGCATCCATGTGGAAATCCAAATTCCCGTGATCCCAACCGCGGCCAGTAAAGACACTGAGTTTTCCACGCAAGGGCGCATCGTCCACGTCATGCCAGGCAGGGACCAGCAAGAACGAATCGTGGGAGTCGAATTCACGGGCCCGCGTTTCAACCGCATCTTCGTTTCCGAGGCGACTTAGTGGCACACGCTTCAGCCTGTGGGGTTTAGTCCTTGCAAGGACGAACCCCCACAGGCTGAAGCCTGCGCCACCAAAACCCATGTCGTTTCGGATGCAACATTCAGGCTTCTCTTGAAATAATTGTAACCGCTGAAATTCACCGTTCCAACAAAAGCTGCTTATACGCCTCGCGCTTGCCGAGCCCTCGTTCCCGCGCAGCTTGTTTGAGCGCCGCCTTGCGATCCAATCCCGATTCCGCTTCAAGTTGCTCGACGCGCCGCTTGAGTGACACCGCCGGAACCGTCTGTGCTTCTCCCTCCACCGCCGGGCCGATCAGAAGCGTAATTTCCCCTCGAGGGGCGCGCTGGCGCGCCGCATCTCGAAGTTCGGCAAGAGATCCGCGCAGGAATTCCTCATGAATCTTGGTGACTTCCCGGGCCACGACGGCTGCGCGCGATCCGAGAATGTCGGCGGCGTCGGAGAGAGTTTCCGCCAACCGGTGCGGCGCCTCATAGAGCACGAGCGCCCTCGGTTCCGACTTCAAGGAGTCGAGCTTTTTCCTGCGCGCACCCGCGCGCGACGGCAAGAATCCCACAAAAAGAAATTCCTCCGTCGGCATGCCTGATGCCGCCAGCGCGGCCACAAATGCCGATGGCCCGGGGATCGGCACGACCGGGATGTGGTGGCGCAGGCACTGGGCCACCAACCGGTGTCCGGGATCGGACACCACGGGAGTACCCGCGTCGCTGACCAAAGCCACTTGCGCGCCTTCCTCGAGCTGAATCACCAGTTCCGGCGCGCGCGTCAGCTCATTGTGAGCGTGATAGCTGACCAGCTCCTTGTGAATCGCATAATGCTGCAGCAATTTCTGCGTTTGCCGCGTATCTTCGCACGCGATCAAGTCCGCTTCCTTCAGCACGCGAAGCGCTCGCAGCGTAATATCCTCGAGGTTGCCGATCGGCGTCGCCACCAGATAGAGGCATCCTGTCGGTGATTCGTCCTGCACGTCCGTCATGACGCGTTCCTCACGGAAGCGAGTTTAACATGCGCTGGCGGCGCGCACCCCTCGAGGTTGGAATCATCGCG
>JBGQJJ010000080.1:0-8847 GCA_041498955.1 Terriglobia bacterium | reverse complement strand
CTCGCCCACCTGGTGCGCGTTTTCCGCCCGGCGGGCGGGTTCACATTGACCACCGATTCCGAAGCGCCCGCTGGAGCGGGAATCGGCGGCTCCTCCGCCATGGCCGTGGCCATCTGCGCGGCGCTGGACAGGCTGACGAGTGCTGGTCTGCGCCGGGAAGACTGGATCCACATCAGCCGCGACGTTGAAGCGATCGTCATTCGCGTGCCCACGGGGACGCAAGACCATTACCCTCCGGCGTTTGGCGGGGCAGCTGCGATTGTGCTCGCCCCGGGCGGCGAGCGGCGGGAAGCCCTGGGCTGCGATCTCGACGAACTCGAGCGCCGTCTGGTCCTGTGCTACACCGGAAAACCCCGGCAACACGGCATCAACAACTGGGAAGTGTTCAAGCGGCACATCGATGGTGACCGTCGCGTTTCGCAAAATCTGGAAAAAATTTCAATCATCGCGCGAGCCGTGCGTGCTGCGCTCGAGCGAAGCGAGTGGAACGAAGCGGGCCGCCTGGTGCGCGAAGAATGGAACTTCCGTCGCCGCAATCTTCGCACCATTTCGACGCCCCTGATCGACAGGGTGGTTTCCTCCGCACGCCGTCAAGGTGCGCTGGCTGGAAAAGTCTGCGGCGCTGGGGGCGGGGGCTGCGTCACGCTCGTGATTGACCCTGATGCGCGCGGGCGCGTCGAAGCCGCTGTCGCCGCTGCAGGCGCAAAGTTGCTGCCATTGCGAATCGATCGCGGTGGAGTTCTCCTGCAGTCCAGCGCAGACGGGCCTCCAAATCGTTGACGCCCCCGCGGGACGCGTTTGGTGTTAAAATACGAGAAGAAGGTGCCAAATGGTCCGGCTGGCCTCCATGATGGCGACGGCGGCGCTCTTATTGAGCGCGGATGCGTCCGGATTGCTTCGCACGCCCCCTACCGGCCAGCTTGTAAATTTCCCCTCGACCGAAAATTCGGCGGCTTTGCAAGGAACGCCTCCGAGTTCCGCCCAGGGGAAGCCTGCACGGAGCGATTCCACCGGGAAACCAGACCGGCCAGCGAAAGCACAAGCCGGGCCCTTGCAACCCATGTCCCGGCTGTCGCTGGTTCGCTACGTCGATGGGGAACTCGTGCAAGTGGTTCGAGCGATTCCAGCGGGGAAAAAGGGGTTTCATCTGAAAGCCGGCGCCCCTCTCAATGAGAATGCGCTCCGAGTGGCGGTCGCCTCGGCGGGTTCCGCCATCAATCCAGGAGATCATGCGCAGATCACGAATCTGGATTTCAAGGACAAGGAAATCATCGTGGAAATCAATGGCGGCGGCCACGGGAAAACCAGGCTGCGCGACCGCATCCATCTGGAAGTCGGCGGAATCCCTACGATGACAACAACCCCCGACAAGCCCGTGAACACGAATGCGGGCGCCACGCTGTACCTGGATTTCGACAAGCCGCTGCCGGACATGACGGCCGAGGATTTGGAACACTTCCTTTCCGGCGTGCTTGATTTCTCAAAGCGGCACTCCGCGGCTGTGCAATGGGTGGAGAGTTTGCCTCCTGAAATTCAGAAAGCGATTCAGGACAAGCAGCCCGTGGTGGGCATGGATCACGATATGGTCCTGGCGGCGATGGGCCGGCCGGACCGCAAAGTCCGCGAAAAAGGAACCGACGGAAGCGAAATTGAAGATTGGATCTATGGCACGCCGCCGGCCAAGACAATCTTCGTGAGTTTTGAAGGGGACAAGGTTACCCAGGTTCACCAATATCCGCAGTAGTTCCCGGACCAATTAAATTTTCATCCATGCATGCGCGAAATGGCCATCGGTGCCCCACCCTTTGTTAAATTTTCAAAACGTGGGGATTTTGATTCCTACGCTCGTTTGAAATGAGGAACGATGATTCAAGTCCGAAAATCCCCACCCTCTCCGTGGCCGGGATTGGGCACCGTGGCGTGGTCCACTCTGCTGATTATGTTTCTGTCGGCGGCGTTTTGCGCCGCGCAATCGACCAGCTCGGTTGTCGAGGTCTCGAATCCGCCGAACAGCACAGCGCAACAGGCCAAACATTACGTGGTCCTGGTTTCGCTGGATGGATTTCGGTATGACTATCCCTCGAAGGACGGCGCAAAAAACCTGCTGGCGATGGCGGCGCGAGGCGCGAACGCGCTGGAGGGAATGATTCCTTCGTACCCGTCGGTCACATTTCCGAATCACTACACGATCGTGACGGGCCTATACCCCGATCATCATGGAATCGTCGCCAACTTTTTCTACGACCCCGCCCGCAAAGAGAACTACTCCTACACGAATCCGAAAACGTCGGGCGATGGAAGCTGGTACAGCGGAACGCCGTTGTGGGTGCTGGCGGAACAGCAGGGCATGCGCGCGGCCAGCTTTTTCTGGCCCACGTCGGGTGCCGAGATTCAGGGCAAACGCCCAAGCTACTATATCGCTCCCTACGATGACAATTTTCCCGACGAGAAACGCGTCGAGCAGGTGCTCGCGTGGCTGCGCCTTCCGCCGGAGAAGAGGCCCCACTTCATCACGCTCTACTACCCAAATACGGATCATGCCGGCCACGCCAACGGTCCGGACGCGCCGGAGACGGCCGAGGCCGCCCGGCACGTGGACGAAATGATTGGAAAATTGTCGGACGGGATTGCCGCCTCGGGGTTGCCGGTTGACTTGATTGTCCTTGCCGATCACGGGATGGAATCCTTGCGGGGCGGTTGGGTGAATCTCGACAAATGGGCTGACCTGTCGCAGTTCGAAACTTCAGGCCCTTTGCTCTACGCGAAGTCGGAAGCGGATGCGGAGAAGGCCTACCAATCGCTGTTGGGGGCGAGTGACAACTTCAAGGTGTACCGGCGCGCCCAGGTGCCGGCGTATTTGCATTTCAATTCGAATCCGCGCGAAGGCGATCCGGTCGTCGTGTCGGCGGGGCCGTATTCCATTGTCGCGCACGATCCCAATGCGAGCGGCGGCACGAGGACGCCGCCCCGGGGCGGTCACGGATTCGATCCGCGCCAGATGCCCAGCATGAAAGCGATATTCATTGCGGCGGGACCTGACATCCGTGCAGGCGTCACCGTGGCGCCCTTCGAAAACGTCGACGTGTACCCCCTCATCGCCAGGATCCTGGAGCTGCGCACAGGGCCGATCGATGGCAAGCTTGATACGCTGGAAGGGATACTGAAAACGAACTCCAAAAACTGATGAAGGGCATCACATCTTTGACACATCGCAGGCACAAACTGGTTTGACTTTTCGCTGTGGCCAACCTAGCATCTTTAGATTGCATTCCGGGTAAAAGATCAAGCTGGGATGGAATGATTTCGTCCAAGCCTCGATGTGGGGTCAACAGCGATTGCGGTAATCATCCACTGAAAATGGCCGATGATTTGAAGGTTGTCGCTATTCCTTTTGTGCGTGCAGCCGGGACCTTGCAACGGATCGGGATTGAGCGCTGTCTGTGCTATTTACTCTTCCGGAGGATTCATGCCGATTAAAGTGGGAATCAACGGTTTTGGCCGCATTGGGCGGAACATCGTGCGGGCGTCGCTGGGAAATTCGGCGATCGAATTTGTCGCTGTCAATGACATCACCGACTCGAAGACCCTCGCGCATTTGCTGAAGTACGATTCCGTCCTGGGCAATCTCCACCAGAAGGTGACGCACACCGACGATTCGATCGCGGTGGACGGCAAGAGTTTTCGCGTATTCAAGACGAAAGATCCCGCGGAGATCGACTGGCCATCGGTCGGCGCGGATATTGTGATTGAGTCCACGGGCCTGTTCACCAAGGCCTCCGACGCGGCCAAGCACAAGCGCGGGTCGGTGAAAAAAGTCATCATCTCGGCGCCCGCGACGGAGGAGGACCTGACCGTCGTTCTGGGCGTGAACGACAAGGCTTACGATCCGGCTAAGCATCACATCATCTCGAACGCATCCTGCACCACCAATTGCCTTGCTCCCGTCGCGAAAGTGATTCAGGACACGTTTGGGATTTCCTGCGGCACGATGACCACGATCCACTCGTACACGAATGACCAGAAGTTGCTCGACCTGCCCCACAAGGATTTGCGGCGCGCGCGCGCCGCGGCGCTTTCCATGATTCCCACTTCGACCGGAGCGGCCAAGGCGCTGCACCTGGTCATCCCGGCGCTGAAAGGGAAACTCGACGGCTACTCCATCCGCGTGCCTACGCCGAATGTCAGCGTGGTTGACCTGACCGTGTTCACGGAAAAGCCGGTGACTGTGGCCAGCGTAAACGCGGCACTCAAGGCTGCGGCCGATGGCCCCATGAAGAATATTCTCGAATACACGGAGGAGGAACTGGTTTCCGCCGACTTCCGCGGGAATCCGCATTCCTCGATTGTGGACTCCGGCTATACGCGCGCTGTGGGGACGAACTGCGCCAAGGTTCTTGCGTGGTATGACAACGAGTGGGGATATTCCAGCCGTTGCCGCGATTTGATCACGCTTTTGGCGTCGAAGATGTAGGTTCGTGATTCGTGATTTGTGAATCGTGATTAGTGCGAAGTCCCCGGGTTTGACGCGCGATCCTGTTTAACCACAATTTCAACCATGAACAAACTTTCGATTCGCGATCTGGAAATGAGCGGAAAGCGCGTCTTTATGCGCGTGGATTTTAACGTTCCGCTGGACGGCGCGCGGGTCACCGACGATACGCGCATCCGCGAAACTCTGCCAACGATTGAGTTTGCCCGCAAGCACGGCGCTAGGCTCGTCCTCGCTTCGCACCTGGGGCGGCCCAAGGGAAAGCCCGATTCAAAGTACAGCATGAAACCGGTGGCGGCGAAACTCGCGGAACTCGTCGGCGTGTCCGTGGATTTTGCCGCGGACTGCGTCGGCGCAAATGCCGAAGCCAAGAGCCGCGCACTCTCGAATGGCGGCGTGCTCCTCCTCGAAAATGTGCGCTACCACGCGGAGGAGGAGGCCAACGACGAAAATTTCTCGCGCCAACTGGCGGCGCTGTGCGATGGCCTGTTTGTATGCGACGCATTCGGTTCGGCCCATCGCGCGCACGCGTCTGTCGTGGGAATCACGCGCTTTGTGAAGCAGGCCGCGGCAGGTCTGCTCATGGAACGGGAACTGGCCTATCTGGGGAAGGCGCTCTCGAATCCCGAACGGCCGTTTGTGGCGGTGCTGGGCGGCGCAAAGGTATCCGACAAAATCGAAGTCGTCGAAAACCTGATGCGCGTGGCCGATGCGATGCTCATCGGCGGCGGAATGGCGTACACATTTCTGAAATCGCAGGGGCTGCCCGTCGGGAATTCGCTGGTGGAAGCGGACAAGCTGGACCTGGCGCGAAAACTGCTCGCCGATGCGAAGCAACGAAATTTCCGGCTCCTGCTTCCGACCGACCACGTGCTGGGCGCCCGATTCAAGCCGGACACGGAGACGCAGACGACCAGCGTCAACTCCACGCCCGATGGCTGGATGGGGCTCGACATCGGGCCGGATACCATCGCGAAATATTCCGCGGAGCTCGCGCGCGCGAAAACAATCGTGTGGAACGGCCCAATGGGCGTGTTCGAGATGCCGGTATTCGCTACCGGCACGCTGGAAATCGCGCGCGCGGTCGCGGCGGCGACGGCCAAAGGTGCCATATCCATCGTGGGCGGCGGGGATTCCGTCGCCGCGATTCACGCGGCCGGATTGGCCGACAAGGTTTCCCACATCTCGACGGGCGGGGGCGCGTCGCTCGAATTTTTGGGCGGCAGAAAATTGCCGGGCGTGGAAGCGTTGACGGATAAACCGTAAAAGCTTTTACCACAGAGTACACAGAGAAAAGCAGAGAAGAGAAAGCAGAGAAGAGGAGCGATGCGGCGACCGGTGATCGCGGGGAATTGGAAGATGTACAAGACGCAGGCGGAAGGGCGCGCGTATTTTGCGGCGCTCGCGCCTCTGGTGCGGAGCTGCGTGCACTGTGACATTATCGTCGCGCCACCCTTCACGGCTCTCGCGGCTGCGGTGGAAGCTGTGAAGGGAACGCCGATTTCGATCGCAGCGCAAGATATGCATGGGGAGCCCGAGGGGGCGTTCACGGGCGAAGTATCCGCGGCGATGCTGGTCGAGGCCGGATGCCGCGCCGTAATCATCGCTCATTCCGAACGGCGGCAATTCTTCGGAGAGACCGATGAGCGCGCCAATAAAAAAGTTAAAGCGGCGCTCGGAGCAGGACTGACGCCGATTCTGTGCGTCGGCGAATTGCTCGCCGAGCGGGAAGGCGGTATGACGGAGGAAGTCCTCGCGCGTCAATTCAGCGGCGGCTTGACCGCGTTGACCGGTGCCGAGTTCTCGCGTATTATTCTTGCTTACGAGCCGGTTTGGGCCATTGGCACGGGCCGCACGGCAACGCCGGAAATGGCCGCCGAGGCGCACCGGTTCTTGCGTGGGCAGGCGGCGGCGAGTTTTACTCCGGAGCGTGCTGCGGGGTTGCGAATCCTCTACGGCGGCAGCGTCAAACCCGACAACATCAAGGGATTGATGGCTCAAGTGGAAATCGACGGAGCGCTGGTCGGCGGAGCAAGTCTCAATGCCGAGGCGTTTGCCTCCATCGTGAATTTCTGAAGGTAAGGGAAAAGAAATGCCAAAAGAAGTGAAATGGGCAATTTCGTTGGCGGTAGGGTTGGGCCTGCTGGCGCTCGGATGGAGAGTCTATTTTGTGCTGGTGACGCTGCACATCGTCATCTGTGGACTCTTGATTATGGTGATCATGCTCCAGAGCGGCGAGGCGGCAGACCTGGCGGGCGCTTTCGGCGGCGCTGGCAGCCAGACGGCGTTCGGCCCGCGCGGAGCGGCCACATTCCTCTCCAAGGCCACGACGTGGTGCGCCATCATGTTCATGCTTACGTCCATGGCGTTGACCATGCATCAGAACTCGGCTGTGGCGCCAGCCGGCAGCTCCGTGTTGCAACAGTTCTCAAAGACGTCAAAGCAGCCGCCGCCCGCGGTTCCCACTCCAACAGCCCCGGCGTCAGCGCCTGTCCCGGCCGTTCCTCCTCCAGCAGCGCCTGCGCCATCGAAATAAGCTACAACGCTCAGAACCCGGCGTCTGATTCTTTACCAAGAATTACCGCGGTATCTGCCTCGCATTGCTAGAGAAGATCGAACGAAACCAGGATCATCGCCCGTTATTGCAGAACTGCAGACGCAAAGCGACGTACATACTTATCTGCGTATCCCTCAAAAAATGAGATTGTGTGCCAATTCTAGGTTGGAATTTCATGCGGCAGAGAGGATTCGAACCTCCACGGTATTGCTACCGCCAGCCCCTCAAGCTGGTGCGTCTGCCAGTTCCGCCACTGCCGCTTGCCGATATTCTCTCACGTTTAGTCGCGACTCGCCATGCCTTCGTGGCATCGTCTGCGGCGCGTGATTCCTCCAAACGTTACGGGGTGTCGAATCGTTGCATTGGTTTTGCAGGCTGCGGAAAAAGTCAGCGAGGGACCGGTTTTCGTAGCACAGCCACTCTTGGCTGTGTGGTTTTTGCGGCACTTAACAAAGGCGCACAGCCAAGGGTGGCTGTGCTACCCGGCTTTTTCCACAGCCTGTTTGGGCTGCTTTCCGAGAAGATCGGTTATCAAGAGTCATCACGAACCGTACTGTGGTATAGACTCCTCATTCGCAGGGGAACAAGAACCCGGGCGGCCAACGCCCCATTGCATGCATAGTGGAATAGCGCTCGAATTTGCCATCAGCCCATCCCATCGGAATACGCGTGAGTAAAAACATTCTATTGCGTCTCTCGGCCGTAGCTGCAATTGCCGGCGGCGCGCTGCGCGTGGTGGATGGTTTACTTATCCCCTCGGCTGCGATTCAGACGCAGCAATTCGCTTACTTCTTAACCGATCTATTGCTCATGTTCGGACTGTGCGGCATCTATCTGACCCGGAGCAATCGCCTGGGCTTGGCTGGGCTTATTGGGTTTGTTCTTTCGTTCACCGGGATCCTCATGGTTCGCAGCTCTGCCCTCAGCCTCTTCGGTTTCAGCACATATCTGGTGGGGGCGTCGGTAACGTTGCTTGGCGTCGTTGCAATTGGAGCAGCAATGCTCATCCACAACGCATTCCCTAAATTGGCGCCCATTTTGTGGATCGCATCCCTGATCCTCGGCGTCGCCGGCTTGCTGCCGGTCGCGATGAGTTGGGGCGTGACGCTCGCGGGTGTGACATTTGGCGTCGGCTTCGTCGTCGCCGGGATATCCCTGCTCTCGGACAAGTCTGCGAGCCTGTCCTAGTTCCAAGAAAAGCCGCGAAAGGAGAGCCCCGCAGGTCTACTCCGTTGAGCGCGTCAATCGTTGGGAGCGTATCGCATCCCGTCCGAGACCGGCCTTCTCATCCCATCAAATAAGTTCTCATCAAGAGAGCAATGTTGGATCGCGGCACGCCAAGGGGCGCCTGTATTTCGTTGGCCCTGGGATGCTCTTTCGGTGTATGTCGGTTTTCCAGCGGAAAAGAACGGATGCCCGTTTGCGAGCGCGATTCAGTTACCGCCGTCGTCGGGTACGAGCATGCGGATCATTCCGTCCTGTCTGGAGGTAAGGAACAACTCGCCTTCGCGGCTGTGGCTGATGTGCAGATCGCTTCGAACCATGGTCCTACCCATCTTCTTCTCGATCAGATCGCGAAACGATACGTCCACGCGTTTGCCGCTCGCATCGCGCACATAGAGCTGGATTTCTTCCACCGGCGCGACGGTCTCGGGAATGCCGTCGTCGGCTTTTTTCATCGCCGCAAGATCGGAGGCAAACACGCGCCCGCTATAGATGTCGCCGAACACGAACTTGCCTCGCAGCGCGGCAATGCGCCCGTGATAGGCAAAGCCGTCGGTCACCGAGCGGCCCTCGTCGT